>JBGSVX010000495.1:0-6831 GCA_041752795.1 Terrimicrobiaceae bacterium | reverse complement strand
TGCACGCGGGCCGTTCCACGAAAAGCAACGTCCCACGGACCGAGGAAAGCGGCGAAACGCCCAGGCTATCGCCGCAGTCCAAAAGATGCTTCGCATCACTTGTGTTTGAGCCGCGTGGCGCCAGCCTCCTCCCCAATTGGTACGGCATGATTTTTCATTTTTGTCAGTCTTCGTCAAATTCCGAGTGGCTCCCGACCTCTCGGATCCTTGCGGGAATATTCATCTTCTCATGGAGCACAGTGATGACACCGATTTCCCCGGTGGAAAGTTCGCGAAAAAAGATGAAATGATGCTCATGCCTGACAAAAAAAATCCCCGAGAGACCCTTTTGAGCAAAACGTCGCCAGAGCGATTTTTGGGAAGGAAGTGAATGAATGGCGAGCACCAACCTGCGCAAATATTTGTCGGCCTGGTCCTCCCCCCAAGCGTTCAGCGTGTAGTCCCAAATTTCGATGAGCCGCTTCTCGGCAGCCGGGAAAATTTTAGCGGGCATGAGTGCCACGCACGGACTTGGCCTTCTTGAGGATGGCATCAGCATCAAGGGGCACAAAATCCCTTTCATCCGCATCTGCTCCTGCCTTCAATTCCTCTGACAACCACCGTAATTTTCGTTGTTCCTCCCGCTCAAAATCTCTTCGGACGAGATCGCGGATGTATTCACTGGCGGAGCTATAAAGCCCATCCGCACCGGCCCGCTCATGGATAAACTGCTGCAAAACACCTGCAAATCGAACATTGATTCCTTCTGCCATAAAATTATTTGGGTTATTATTAAAATATGGAGCGTCCCACAATATGTCAATATCGTGGGACAAAAGGCAGCGGATGTTATTAAAAGTGGGTGAGGTGGATCGGACGCTCCGTCGCACGATGAGAAACAAAGTGCGGCCTCGCCGCGAAGTGCTCGCATCGCGCTTGGAAATCGCGATCCACCTGGGCGCAACGGCAGAGAGTGGTTGCGCGATCAGTGAGCCGCAGGCTCTTTGGAATGCGGTGATAGGGAGGCACGACCGTTTCACCGCTTTGATTTTCACGCGGGACGTTCCACGAAAAGCAACATCCCCCGGGCCGAGGAAAGCGGCGAAACGTCCAGGCTATCGCCGCAGTCCAAAAGATGCTTCGCATCACTTGTGTTTGAGCCGCGTAGCGTCAGCCTCCTCCCCAATTGGTACGGCGTGGTTCGCCGAACCCGCCGACTTGTATCAAGGGGGACAGATCAGCTACAGGGGAACCCGCAGAAGACAATTCTCCATCTCGGTTGGCAGGAGAGATTTCAGAATGAGCTCAAGATCGGCGACACAAACTCCGATAGGCTCGAATTGGTGACCGTAAACCACCGTCGCATGAGCCCGATTGCCATTCCGTCTTGCCGCGACCTCGGCAAGAAAATCCTCGTCTTGGGTGAAGAGGATGCGTTTCAGGCCCATCGCCCGGTCAAGCAGATGTTCGTCGGTTAGTGTTGCAGCCCCGTCCTCTTGTGCGGTGAGAACATCGATGCCGCGTCTTCTTAGCCCTCTCGTGATTGCCAATGGAACGTGCACATCGGTCAGGAGACCGGGGATCATTTTTCCGCAGATATTTTGAGATGGCGAAGCCTCTCTTGGATGCGGTGGGAGCCGAGGGCGGAAAAAATCCCACCTGCCATGCGTGACTTGGCGATAACCTCGTTAAGCACATCCTGCTCATGGTCGTAGAACCAAGCAAGGGCCGCATGAATTTGTGCGAGCGAAAGATCCGGATGGTTTTCATGGAGGCTTTCTGCGCTCCAGCTGTGTGCGAGATGCTCACGGACCAAGTCGAGGACTCGATAACCAGTTTGGTCAATCCAAACCGCATTTTCGGAATCGCGGTGCAAATGCGGCAATGCATTACCAATCATCTCACAATCCTACTTGTCGATCTGGGTCGATGCAAGGTTCACTTACATCCCTTCTCAGCGACGGACGCCCTCTCCGCTTCGCTACGGTTGTGCTCCCTGCACCAAACGCTCGACTGCACCCATTCACGAAGCGCTGTCGCGCTGGTTTTGGCGAGGAATCCCTACCATCATTTTTCGATACGCTCCGCGCGTGGCGTCAGCCTCCTCCCCAATCGGTAGGGCGTGGTTCGCCGAACCTGCCGACTTCCCGACTCAGTCCCCGGTATGGATTTGTGAAAACTCGGTAATCACAAGTTGGGGATTGCCTTGGTATTCGGAGACCCGTCCGGAAACCCTCACCTTTTTGCCAAGGTAGGCCTCCAGCATTTCGGAGGTCAGGCCACCCTGCCATCCCTCAAGAAAAAACACCAGGGACAGGTCTCCCCGCTGGGTTCCCGCAAAATTCAGGTATCGAATCGTCCCGCTTTTATTTTCTCCCGCCCTGGAAATGGTGCCCTCAACTGTGATTTCCTTGCCGATTTGCTCGAGGATTTTTTCTTTTTCTGACGCTGAAAAAATCAACTGACCGGCTTGTGGATCCGTCTCCGTGAGAGCTTGAGGGGCAGGCAGTGGGGGCGTATTGGCGGGGGGAGTGGTATCCGCTTCGGGCGTTGAAGCGGCTGCGGGTGAGGAGCTTTGGTGGCCTTGGGATTTCCAGATCCCGACCCCGGCGATTGCTCCGGCCAGGATAGCGCCCGCCACCACGGCAGGAACGACCCAGGAGGTTTTTGGGGGGCGGGGGGCCGTCATTTGCAGAACGGGTGCTGATGGAGTTGTTGAAATAATTGGAGTCGTCGGGATGGGCTGAGTGAACCCGAACCCGAGCAGACCCTGCAATTGAAGAGCGGCATCTCTTGCGCTGGCCGGACGGCGTTCCATCTCATAGGAAAACAGTCGCTCGACCCATTGGCAGATCGGCTCGGGAACATCCGGGCGGAGCGGAGCCAGAGGCTCCACGCGGTGTTGCAAATGAGCGGTAATGATCGCTGGAATCGAGTCCCCTTCGAAGGAATTTCTCAGGGTAAGAGCCCAATAGAGCGAACATCCCAGGGAATAGAGATCGGTGCGGGCATCCAATGGCCGATGTTCCAACTGCTCAGGAGCCATCGTGTAGATCGATCCCAAGAGACTGCCGTGATGATCCATTGTCTGCAAAGTGGGTTCCAAAATGATTTTAGCCAGACCGAAGTCCAGGAGTTTGGTCTGGAATTTTCCGCCAGCGATATCTGCGATCATGATAGTGCTGGGTTTGATGTCCCGATGAATCATGCCCAAGGCGTGGGCAGCTCCCAGGCCTTCCAGGGACTGACGGGCCACATCAACAAAATCTTCCAGGGTCAGAGGAGCTCCCAGATCCTCCAAGCTTCGGCCTTGCACATACTCCATCACCACAACCAGATCGTCGGCTTCCCTCACAAAGTCATAAACCGTGACCACGTTGAGGTGTTGCAACGAGGCGAGGGTTTTTGCTTCCTGCATGGCAGCCTCAACGCGGAGGGCTGAGGCCTTCGTATCACTGTGAAGGCGCTTGATGGCGGTCCATCGGCTGAGATGTCCATCCCATGCGAGGAGAACCTCACCGACACCACCCCGCCCGAGTTGGCGATCCACAACATAACGTCCACCAATCACCTCGTTCTCAGTTTCAGACGCCTGCATACCCACCACAAACACCGGATACCCACGTTTTATCAAGTTACGTTTCCGCCATAATTGCCCATACAAGATCGCAATAAAATCCGGGACTAATTTCTTCTCATCGACGGACGCCTCCGCGAGGCTTCCCTACCATCTTTTTCGATACGCTTCGAGCGTGGCGGCAGCCTCCCCCCAATTGGCAGGGCGCGGTTCGACGAACCAGCCGACTTTTCTCACCACGCGTAATACAAGCGATTTGTAGGATTATAATTTCTGTAACTTGGATTAGTAGCCACCGACTGATCCCCTTCGATCAGTTCAACGTGGAAATCGGCAAACAGGTAATACGCTTTGCCATCGCGCGAAACCCGGTAGGTGGTTTCCGTGTCGGGGGAAAATGTTGGCGGTGTTCGCGGGTCAAAGTCATGACCTCCATTTCGGTTTTTTTCCCCAATGAGAACCAGCTTCGATCGGTCGGGGGCGCGATTCAAATAGCCATCGAAATTGGGATTGTTCAGCGGGGACGAGTTCCACCAGAGGTAAAGGTTCATGCCCCACGCCGTCCCCCAATAATACTGTGAGTCCTTGTTAAAACTCTTGCCTTCGGGCATCTTGGCGTACCGCTTCGAAAACCAAACCGGCCGCCGCTGCCAGTTGTAAATGGAGTTCGCGTTGAACTTTGCATCGGGTGGCATCATCCGGTCCACCGCTTCCATAAAGCTCTCCCTGTCAGGAGTCCCGGTCCCGGGAACCGGATAATTTTTATTTGGGATCTGACCATTGTTTTCTGCTGCGAATGCCGCCATAGCGGTTCCAATCTGCCTCAAATTGTTCAAGTCTGCGGTCATGGCCGCTTTTTCCATTCCCTTCCCAATGGCCGGAATCGCAATGGCGGCCAGGATGGCAATGATGGCAACCACGACGAGCAGTTCAATAAGCGTGAAGCCCGGCGAAAAATGGCGATGACGGGGGGACATAATCTTAGGTTAAGCCGAAAACAGGATTTATTCCAAGCTGATCCGAATGTTGGCGATGGACCCGTGGAACAGGCGGGGCAGAGCTTCCTCCGAAACTTTGGTCGTGCTCGCTCCTAACAATAAGGATGCAGGGCCAGTGTCCTGACGAAGAACATCTTTTGGAACAGCCTTCGCCGAGGTTTTTCCAACCTGGAGAATCAGTTCCTCCCCGGTATAGGTCGCTGTGATCGTGTTCCAGTCATCAAATTTCACCGGAACCTTCACGTCAGTGAACACGTTGTTGTCATGCCAGATAATAAACGAATACGACATGTTTTTGGCCGTGTAGCGAATTTCCCACATGGAGCCATGACGCAGCAGCGTGGCGTCCTCGCCTCCACCGCCTTCTGGAATCATGGCTTCCAACTCCACTTTCAGAGTTCCACCGACCGCGGGATAAGGGGTCACGGAACGGAACACTGAAGTTTGTGTGCCGGAGAACTCCAGCGATTTGGTGTCGCCTCCGCCCGGGGGCTTTTCTCCGAGCGTCACCCCGGCGGCATCTTTCATTTCCAAATCAAAGGAACCCTCACTGTCCGGCAGGAGGATTCCCCCGGATACGGTCCGGGCTTTTCCGGCCAGCCAAATGGAGGTCTCTTCCGCTTGCAGCGAGAGGGATGTGGAGAGTCCAAAAAGCAGGCAAACGGCGGGGACAAGGAGGAGCTGAGGAATTTTCATGGGAGAAATGACCACGTATACCTAACACGCGCCACAATCGAACGCAACTAAAAATCAATTAAATTTTTATTTTTTGCAATAATTTGCCTTACCTCGGATTTTGCATTCCGCTACAACCAAGTTTTCGTTGCATTTTGTTGCTTTGGTGTTGACCTCTGGTCAGACCACGTGTCAGAGTAGGATTCGGGACTAATTTCCCAGAGATCAGAGCCACAATTCCAACGGAAAACATTCGAAAACATGTCAAAAAAGCGTACAAATTTGCGGGAAATCGCCTTAAAACTGGGTCTTTCGGCGAGCACAGTTTCACGGGCTTTGCGAGAATTGCCGGGCATTCATCCCGAGACAAGGAAACAAGTTTTCGAGATGGCCCAGCAATTGAAGTATCGCGGGGGGGAGATTCTGAACCAAAAGAAGTTCAGCAACATTTTGACCCTTTCGCAGGGGATCGGATTTGACACCGATCATGAATACCTTGCGGGGATGAGCAGTGCGGCCATCGCGCTGAACATGTCCCTGATTTCGCATCATTACCGCCCGGAGGAGTGTGGCAATGTGCTGAAACCCGAACATCAACCGCGCGCTCTGACCTCGGGTCAGGTGGACGGCATTGTCCTCATTCACCGGTGGCCGGAAAACATTGCCAGTGCCCTCCGCCGTCAATATCCGGTGGTTTCGATCATTCATGACTATCCCGGAACGGATGTGGACGTGGTTTCCCTGGATGACCGCAGTGGCATGGACCTGCTGGTTGCCCACCTGATTTCTTGCGGCTACAAACGCATCGGGTTTTTCGGGCTTTGTGCGGGAATGACCTGGTCCCGCTCTCGTTTTGCCGGCTACGTAGACGCCACCATACAACACGGCTTGGAAGTTCGAATGAACGACGTGATTGAGATCACGCTGGAAGAGGCTCTTTCGGAAACCGAATTTCACGCAGGCACCCCGCTGACCCGGGCCGCTGACCTCACCCGCAGCGGCGTGGACGCATGGGTTTGTTCCAGCGAAATGACCGCTCGCTCGCTCTACGAATATTTTGTCTCTTCCGGCTTCAAAATCCCACGCAATGTCGGAATCACCGGATTTCACGCTTCCCAATCCCCGGGAGCACAACCAAGCGCGACGATCACCTCCACCGAGGCCCCCACAGCCGAACTTGGGGCTTCTGCGCTCCGTCGTTTGGTCCACCGCATCGAGGGCACCGACGCCTCCCGGCGAATCATTCTCCTGCCGTGTTCCCTGCGTAAGGGAAACACAACCCGCAAACCCAGGTAGGGCGCGGTTTGCATCACCATTTTCGATACGCTCCGCGCCTGGCGAAAGCCTCCTTCCAATTGGTAGGGCTGGTTCGCCGAACCCGCCGACTTTTCTCTTCTCAGCGACGGACTCCTCGTCGAGGCGTCCCTACCACCATTTTCGATACGCTCCGCGCGTGGGGTCAGCCTCCTCCAATTGGTAGCCTAACTTCCCCGGCGGAAGGCCTGAAGGGCCGATAAACACAGGGGGTCCGATATTTTTCGGGCTACAGCTGTGCTCCGGAGGGGAAGGCGGCCCACTTGGGAGGGGTGGCGAAGAGGGGCA
>JBGSVX010000494.1:0-2769 GCA_041752795.1 Terrimicrobiaceae bacterium | reverse complement strand
GACGGATCTCCGCCGTCCGAAAATTTGAGATCCTCCCTTAAAATTCAGTAATCAAGGGAGGTTGGAGCCGGCAGTCGGATTCGAACCGACGACCTGCTGATTACAAATCAGCTGCACTACCACTGTGCTATACCGGCGTTAAAGAGCAGGAATATCTCCGCAGAATCCCAAGGAATCAAGCAGGAATCCCACCGGTCACGCTTCTTCCCGGTGAGTGACCTCTGCAAAAACCTCTTCAAGCGATATGGCGCGTCGCGAAAGTTCCCGGATGGTCCAGCCCTCGGACTTTGCCAATTCAAAAATCTTTTCGCGCACGTCCGCCTCCGCATGAATCAAAAAGGTGGTCCATGTCTCACCCTCGGAACATTCAACATCACTCACTCCCTTGATTTTGGAAATCTTTGCAATCGCAGACTTGCGCTCACCCACCTTCGCCTCAAGCCGAGTGCGCCCGCGATCGTGCAGCTTCTCCCGCAAAGTTTCCGGCGTCCCCACCGCCTCGATCTTCCCCCCATTGATAATCACCACCTTCGAACAGGTCATCTCCACTTCCGGAAGGATGTGCGTGGAAAGCAGGATCGTATGATGACGGCTCAGGTTTTTAATCAGAGTTCTCACCTGACGGATCTGGTTCGGATCCAGGCCAATCGTTGGTTCGTCCAGAATCAGCAAGTCCGGCTCGTGCACCATCGCATCCGCCAGTCCCACCCTCTGACGGTATCCTTTCGACAAAGCCCCGATAAATTTGTTTTCCACGCCGGTCAGGCCGCACAACTCACTCACATCCCCAACCCGTTCCTTGATCCTGCGACCCGGCACACCTTTCAACCTTCCACGAAACGCGAGATATTCCCGAACCCGCATGTCCAAAGGAAGCGGCACATTTTCCGGCATATAACCGATGTGTTCCCGCGCGCGAATCGAATCCGAAAACACATCATAACCCGCCACCTCCGCTCGCCCGGATGTCGGCGGCAGATAACACGAAAGCATCCGCATCGTTGTTGACTTCCCAGCCCCATTCGGCCCAAGAAACCCCACAACCTCCCCCTTCCCAACCTCAAAACTTATGCCATCCACCGCTTTAAAAGAACCATAGCGCTTGATGAGATTCTCAACTTTGATCATGGCCCTCATTCTACAGACTCCAAGAATCCATTGGCGAGGATTCCTTGGCAGATTCTCAGCCCAAGCATTGGAAAGTGCCCTTCCCATACCCGGTCCGGACAGCCGACGGACAGCCAGAAAGGCTTGCCGCAGGCAAGAGCGCAGCGTCCAACCAGGACCCTCCAGCGGAGTGGCAAATATGAGGGAAGAGTGAATCGCCAGGAGGCCCTCATCTGGAGGGCTCTGCTTGTCAGGGCCGAGCTTGGCAAGCGGGCCCCGCCTTTGGTTAAAACGCTTCAGCCAGATATTGTCCCCGGAAGATCATTCTCACACTCTTTAGAAAGTTGGAATGATTCCTCAAAGGATTCTGGAAGCTATTTTCTCAAGGACTTTTCCCGTGGCATGGTGCATTGCGTTAGCCTCACGACGGGGCTTCTGAGGCCTCATTCCTTGCAGTCAATACTCGTCCGTAACCACCTCTTTGACCGGTCGGCCTGCGCGGACTCCGGGATCGGCGAGAGGAGTGTGACTTCCCGAGCCAGCGGCGGAGGATTCCCGTGCCAGTTGAATCAAGGATTTGGATTTGGTTTGAACTTTGCCGGCATTGTTCAGGAGCCATGCGATCCCGAGCATGCCTGAAATGGCAACCGCAAACACGGCGTAGCCTGCTGCCATGTGGAACCAACTCGGATCGTTGAGCGCGTCTTTTCCAATGGCAAACTCGGAGCCAAAAATAATTGTTCCAAGAGTCAGGATTAAAATTCGAGCAAGGTTGCCTATAACGGCCAGTGGGATCGAACTGAAAAAAAGCACCCCCTTCTGCCACCAAGTTTTCAGAGAGAAGTGCCCGTAAAGGGCGCTGACCATCATCAGGGCAAAAAGAGATCGGATTCCCGAGCAGGGATCAGCGACATCCACCGAGAATTTTTTCCCTGCGGGGATGCCAAGCATGGCATCCGGGGCTGATAGAATGCCTGTTCCTTGACGCACGACATCAATCCCAATCAAATCTAAAACAGCCACAGCCGAGTTCGACATGATCATTCTCAGAGGAAACGCGATCATGTTGTCCAAGAACGGCAACGGATAAAGAAACACCAAGAACATCCACGGGAAGGCCAGGGCCATCATCCACTGCCAGCCGAAAAGCCAGAGAATCAGGCCGGCGGTCAAAATCTGAAAGCTCGCATAGCCGATATAAACATTGTCCACCCGATAACCCGCCCAATAGACGATCAACCCGAAAACCGTGACCGCCAGACCGGTCCACGCGCTGCGAACCGGCAATTGTATCAGCCGCTTGCGATCCGCATAAATCATCCAGCCCACCGCCAATGGCACCAAATAACAATGCTGCCAGTCTTCACCGCCGTTCCAAACCCATTTGGCAAACCACAAAATCGTGACCCGCGCATCGCCGTAACCCATGGAGTAGGGAAGCCACGCATAGAGACCTGTCAAAACCACCGCAAACACCAGGGCCGGTAATGCCAGTGCTTTCCACCCAACGGATCCTGACTGTGATGTGTTGTTCAAATGCGAGAGAGTCAGAGACACCCTACTGTGGAGCCATGGATTCTCCAGCGAATTTTCTTTGAGCCCTTGTGTGCTTTTCATTTCCCCGCGCCACCCGATAGGTGGGACCAAGCTTGCCTTTTACTG
>JBGSVX010000493.1:0-2175 GCA_041752795.1 Terrimicrobiaceae bacterium | reverse complement strand
TGGACCGGGGGGGGCGTTGTGCTCCATGACGCCGATTGGACGTTTTCCCTGCTTGTTCCGCCAAGAGAACCATTTTTTCGAATTCCTCCCCGCGAGGCCTATTGCCTGATTCATGCAGTCATCGGCGAGGTCCTCGAGCAATTCATGGAGGGACCACCACGGCTCGCAGGCGACGGGGATTGTGCCCGAACCCCCTCGTGTTTCACAGGGCCGAGCCTGCATGACATCATGGACTCACGCAGCGGAAAAATTTGTGGCGGCGCGCAGCGGCGGACGAAGCTCGGAATGCTTCATCAGGGCAGCATTCAGAACGTGAATGTGCCGGAGGGGTTCGGGGAGGCCGTGGCCGGAAAAATGGCCTGCAGAGTGGAAAAAATCGACGGGTGGCCGTCATCCCTCAGGGAGCGGTCCGGAGCCCTCGCGGTGTCCAGATATGGAAGCCGCGAATGGACGGAACGCATCCCCTGAAGGGACGGGAGGAACAAGTTTAGATTGCTTTGACGTGGCCCGAGACGAGCTTGGTCATTTCGAACATGCTCACTTGTTTTTTGCCACCGAACACCACTTTGAGGGCGTCGTCGGCATTGATGAGAGTCCTTTTGGTCTCATCCTGGAGTTTGTTCTTTTTGATGTAATCCCAGAGTTTCTTTGTGAGCTCCGTGCGGGGAAGGGGCTTCGAGCCAACGATGGCTGAGAGAGCTTCGTCCGGTTGCACGGGTTTCAAAAGAGCTGGATTTGCTTTGCGAGTAGATGGTTTTTTGGTTGCCATAGAACCTTGCTTCTATGCTGTGCCCACGAGGGAAGCGAGGATTTTTTCGCGGGAAATCCAACGAGTGGAAGTTTTCACTGCCCTGAACACAATCACAGATGGTCGTTCAATTCGTATAATTTGGGGTCTCTCGTCGGTCGCTTTTTGTTGAGAACCGCCCGAATGGCACCTCGGGTTGCTGCCGCAGATTCGGCCTCGTCTCCGAACGCTCCCTCACCGATTTGATCAAGCGCACCGCCAAATTCCTCTTCCAGTTTCTCGGGATCTTCACCACTCTCCAAGCGCTGAAGCATCTGCTCCATTTCCCCGGGGATTTTCTGACCGGTGGCCTCAGTCATTTTTCGCATGAGGCGGCCGAGCTGACGAGGGTCGGGGTTTTGTTCGTCCATGGAAGCCATCTCGCGCTCCATCTCGGCCATCACCCGCTCCATGCGCGGGTCCATGGCTGCGTCGGCGCCCTCCGGTTTTTCTTTGGCGCGCCCGGTCACGGCAAACCGTGAAACCAAACGCTCCATTTTGGATTTTGGATTGTCCGGACATTTGGGAATCGCGCGGCCCGCAGAAAGGCTTCGTGCAAAGAAGGAATAAATCTTATTCGTATCGGGAGAGTAATATTCGTAAATAGGCATAATGAAAATTCGGGCAGGTATGGGAAATCATGACGCGAGCGGTCGCCGGATTCAAGCCGGAGCATGGCAAATTCTGTTATGAGAATTGCTGTCACGTTGGTTCCACTCATTTTGTTGATCGGGCTGGGGGCATTGCTTTCGCATCTTCAGTTTCTGGGAAAGGCGTTTGTAGCAGATTTGAACAAGCTTGCGTTTTGGATTGCTCTGCCCGCGTTGTTGTTCCGGTCGGCTGCCCACGCGGGAGAGCCCGGCGTGCAGACTGGTCAGCTCCTCATGATTTTGCTTGGTGCCACGCTTCTGGCCTGCGGAGCAGGATACCTGCTATGTGCAGTTTTTCGCGTGCCATTTGCCTCGCGGGGAACGTTGGTGCAGGCTGGTTTTCGGGGCAACCTGGCCTACATCGGGATTCCCCTGCTGTCCTTCGGCCTTCCGGCCATGGGAGCCGGCCCGCAGGCTTTCCGCACGGCGGTGGTTGTGATGACCTGCATGATGGTTGTTTTCAATTTTTTGGCGGTGCTGGTGCTGACCAAAGGGAGATTTGATGTGAGAGAGGCCGCCCGCTCGATCTTCACCAATCCGTTGTTGGTATCTGGCCTGCTGGGGCTGGCCATGGCATTTTCAGGTTTCGAACTTCCCTTGGTGATTGACCGGACGCTTGAAGTGATGGGCAATGCAGCGGTGCCGATTGCGCTGCTCTGCATTGGAGGGAGTTTTCTGACATCTCCCAAGGGCGGCAAAATTTCCTGGGTGGCGATGGCCGTGGGATTGAAGGTAGAT
>JBGSVX010000492.1:0-6416 GCA_041752795.1 Terrimicrobiaceae bacterium | reverse complement strand
GAGAATGCTCGGGAACAAGAAATCCTGTGACTCCATCCACAACCATCTCAGGAATTCCCGCCAGCGGAGTCGCGACCACAGGAAGCCCGGACGCCATGGCTTCCATAATGACTGTTGGCAGGTTGTCCATCGCCCCGTCCTGACCGGTCACACAGGGCAGCACGAAGGCACGAGCCCGCGCGAGATATCCACGAATCTCCTCCTCGGAAGCCGCCCCACAGATTTGCACCCGGTGCCCGACTCCGGCTTGCACAACCTGATTCCTAAGCTCTTCCTCCATCGGGCCTCCCCCAAGAATCACACACTCAAAATCCCGATCACGAATCAATGCGCACGCCGCAATCAAATCAGGAAATCCCTTTTTTTCGATGGCCCGCCCCACGGAAACAATAAGCGGTTTATGTTCAGGAAAGGACGACCGGGAAAATCGGGAGAGGTCGATGCCATTATACACACGGTGCAATTTTTCCTGAAGCTGTGGAAAATTTTTGAGAAGATACGATTTGCTGAAATCGCTGACCGTGACAACCTGCCTTGCGCCGCCAAGGACTTGGGCCAGGCGTTCGGGGGGTTCATCCCGGAAAATGTCGTTGGCATGTGCGGTGACACTATATGTTGGGCCACCCAGACGCTCGAGCCAGAAGGCCGTGCGGGCAGAAAGCCCCGCGAAGTGGGTGTGAATGTGCGTGATACCGGCAGACCGGAAGGCCCGTTCGAGCCACAGAGCTTCGTAGATCCTCCGCTTTTCGGACTCCCCGCCCCAGAGCTTAACGAGGTCTTCCTGGGCCTTGCGAGCGGAACGCCGGAAATCCGCATCCCCGGCAAGGACCTCATCAAAATTTTCCGGAAGGTAAGCCGTTTCGCCCAGATTTGGGAACATCTGATGGATTGGTTCCTCTTTGGGATTCCGGATCGAAAAAACCGGCGCATCAATTCCAAGCCCACGGAGAGCGGCAACCTCTCTCGCGCAAAAGGTCTGCGTGAAACTTGGAAACCGCTCAAAAACGTAGGCGAACATCGCGCTATCTCGACCAACTCGGCTCGGAAATTTTTCCGAGGCCGCTGATCACAGGAACGGATTTCCCGGTCACCGTATCAAGCAGCATAATGCTCGAGCCATTGGAAAAAACCAGGTGGCGAGAGTTTGCACCCCATGCGGGATCTTCTCCACCCCCGGCCACCAACTGGGTTGCTCCACTCTGAAGATCCTTGACCGCAATGGAAAATCCTCCGGTCCGGGCTGTGAAGGCGAGTTTTTTTCCGTCAGGCGACCAACTGGGTTCCGTCGAATAGGCGTACCCGGTGGGGATCAATTCCCCGGTGCCGCCTCCCGCGCTGATTCGATAAAGCTGCGGGCCACCGCGTTCGTCGGAGGAGTAAATGATTTCCGAGCCCGAAGGAGACCACGTCGGCGAGGACTCAACCCCCCGCGTGCGGGTCAGCCGGCGCGCTCCGCCCCCATTGGCGGAAACCACATAGAGTTCGGGATTTCCGTCGCGACTCACCGAACAGGCAATGCGTCCGCCATCGGGAGAAAAGGCCGCTCCGGAATTTGTGCCGGGAAATTTCACGATGCGGTTCCGCGAGCCGGAGCCCAATTCCACTAAATAAATATCGGCGTAACCGCTTTGATATCCGGTGTAGGCCAGTTTTTTGGCATCGGGAGAAAGCGCCGGAGAGACGCTGATTGAGCCATCCTTGGTCAATTGCTGAACATTGGCCCCGTCATAATCCGCAATATAAATTTCTTTGCGGCCGGTGCGGGACGCAGCAAAAGCGATTTTGGAACTGGCAATGCCTTTCTGCCCGGTGAGGGTTGCAACAATATCATCTGCAAATTGATGAGCCGCACGGCGGGCATCGCCGGAGTAGGTTTTTTGGAGCACCGTGCTTCCGCGGCCATCGACCACATTTCCTTGAAGCGATCCCCCGCTCGCAGAACCCGCCACTTTGTAGCTGGACCGCTCAGGGGGAGTGATCGAAAAGAGTCCGCTTAACTGCAGATCGTTTTGCAGCACCTTCGTGGCCGTGGCCCCGTCCGCTCCCCCAAGGTTCTGGATTGCAATGCTGGTGGTGTCTCCTTTTCGGATGGTGATCGTGGCAGGCTCCTCGGCAAGAAGTGGAGCAATACAGAATAGAAAAATGGCAAGACGTTTCATGGTTTCCTAATGAATGCCAAAATGACAGAAATTGGCAACCTACGATTTGAAACGTTTGCCACAGGGGAAGGAACCCAAGGACACAAGAGACTCGGTTTTTTTGGAGGCACCCTCCAGGGCTTTGCGCATGGGCTCACTCCCGGGAGATCCTTCCACTTCGACAAAAAAGACATACGTCTGGGGTTTTCCTGGCACCGGACGTGAGACGATGCGCGACAGGCTCACGGCCTGACGCGCGAAGGGACCAAGGAAGGCGTGCAGACTGCCGCAAATATTGGGCAGGGTTGCAACGAGTGCGGTTTTGCGCTCAATGCGGCCAGGGTTCTCGCTGGGTTTTCCGGAACGCACAACAAAAAAGTGGGTGATATTTTTCTGCTTGGAGGGAGGCAACTCGGCGACCTCCAACCCATAAATGGGAGCCGCTCCCGGCGAGGCAAGGGCCGCTGCCCCGGCAGAGGCGGCCGCCCGTTTGGCAGCAATCGCAGTGCTTTCCACGGGCACCAAACGCACCCCGGGGTATTTTGCACTCAACCAGGCCGCATGATGCTTGATCTGGACAAAATGCGAATACACGACCTTGAGCGGACCCTTCCCTTTTCTCAAAAGCGCAATGCGAACATCCAGGGCCAGCTCTTCTTCCACGGCCAGCTCTCCACTGTGACGGATCATCACGTCAATACTGTCATAAACGGTTCCCCCGCTCGAGTTCTCCACAGGCACCAGCGCCAACGACCCGGGATTCTCCAGCGCGCTCTCGACCACGGCCTCCAGCGTCGCGCACTCAGAATATATTGCCCGCTTCCCGAAACGTTTTCCCGCAAGAATATGTGAAAATGTGCCTTGGGGTCCGAGATAATAAACGGTCTGCATTTTTCAATATTACCAACTCCCCACGTTTGGAAAATGAGGAAGTTCACGAGCTGCCATGAAATCCAAACTGAGAATCTGGTTTCTGGCTGAATAAAATCGCCTCGCTTGGTGGAGCCGTTTCTTGTAGATTACCTGCGTAATGAGCAAATCCTATTTAGATCGAATCACGATTGAGCCCGGCAAGTGCGGTGGGCGTCCTTGTATTCGGGGATACCGTCTCCGGGTCAAAGACATTCTCGATTTGCTTGCCGCTGGCTCGAACGAGCAGGAGATTCTGGACGACTACGATTTCCTTGAACCCGAAGATATTCGGGCCTGTTATCAATATGCCTCGGCGCATGCCAACCACGAGATCGTTAGACTTCAACCCGCGTGAGATTTCTAATCGACACCCAGTTGCCGAGGGAACTGGCTCGTCGACTGAATCAGGACGGATACGAAGCCGTACACGTGTTGGAATTGTCTCTGGCGAATTGCCCAGACAATGACCTATGGCATTGGGCAGGTATCCATGACGCAGCAATCGTAACGAAGGACGAAGGCTTTGCCGAATGGGTTTTAGTGGGCCGGGCCGGGCCTCGCGTCATTTGGCTCAGGATTGGTAACTGCACGAATGCCGAACTGATGGTATGGCTGCTGCCAAAATGGTCAGATGTGGCCGGGTCTCTTCAACGCGGCGAGCGGCTCGTAGAAATCGTCTAATAAACGGTCTGCATTTCGGGCGTGCAAGGGTCGGAATGTGAGTCGAATTGTTCTGGCCATGAGGCGGGTTTTAAACAAAATCAGCTTTCTATGTTCACTGGCCTTGTTGAAGAAACCGGTTCGTGCCTTTGGTTGAAACGAACCTCCCGCAGCATCCAACTCAGCTTGACGGCTGATAAAATACCGAAATCGGTGAGAACGGGAGACAGTGTCGCGGTGAACGGGTGTTGCCTCACGGTCACCGGGCATCAGAAGGACCATCTGGTGTTTGACCTTTTGGAGGAGACGTTGCGTTGCACCAATCTGGGCAGTCTGAAACCGGGAGACGCAGTGAATTTGGAACGGGCTCTTGCGGCGGATGGACGGCTTGGCGGGCACTTTGTTCAGGGACATGTGGATGACACTACGGAAGTTCTCGGGGCAGTGCCGGTTGCTGCGGACCTTCGCCTCGACTTCGCATTGCCAGCCTCCTCGGCCTGCTATGTGGCTTACAAGGGCTCCGTCGCAATTAATGGGGTCAGCCTCACAGTCGCAGAAGTCGTCGCTGGCCGGTTCACGGTGTGGATTATCCCACACACGCGCAAAGCCACGAACCTTGGCCAGCTCAAACCCGGAGATCGGGTTAATCTCGAGACCGATATCCTCGCCAAATACGCGGAGCGCATCCTCAGCGGACGACGGGAACCCAACGCCGACACTCCATGAATTCAACAACTCCCAGAATTTTCATTGCCGCCACGGAACAAAATACGGGCAAAACCACCATTTCCCTTGGCCTTCATTCGGCACTGCGCGATTCATTCCAACGCATCGGATTTATCAAGCCGGTGGGTCAGCGATTCGTGGAAGTGGAAGGCAAACGCATTGATGAGGACAGCGTGCTGATCCGGCAGACTTTCGACACCCAGGTGCCGATTGAGGACATGAGTCCCATTGCCGTGGAACCTGAATTCACGCGCCGCTACATCAATCACGCCAACCATGAAGCCCTCGTGCGGCGAATTGTGCATTCGTTTGACCGGGCAACATGGGAAAAAGATTTTTCGATTATTGAGGGGACCGGACATGCGGGCGTGGGGAGCGTCTTCGATCTTTCGAATGCGCGCGTGGCCCGCCTGCTTCAAAGCAAGGTCCTGCTTATTGTTCCGGGCGGCATCGGGCGTCCGATTGATGAGGCTGCCGTGAACAAGGCCCTCTTTGACAAAGAGGGTGTCGAAGTGATCGGTGTGGTCATGAACAAATTGCTGCCCTCCAAAATGGATTCGGTCGGCGAGACCGCACGCAAGGGATTCGAGCGCCTCGGAATGGAATTGCTCGGCATCGTCCCCCTTGATGAAATTTTGCCCCAACCCTCTCTGGAACAAATTTGTTCCCCGGCTCGGGCCACTTTCCTTCATCGCAAAGAAGACTCCCGCACCCGCGTGGCAGATGTTCTCATCGGTGCCATGAGCACGGCCAATCTCTTTGCAAACGAGGATCCCGGAACCCTTCTGGTTGTGCCTGGTGACAGAGAAGACGTCATTCTCGCCTGCATCTCACGCGCAAACTCGGATGGAAATTCCCCCTTCTGCGCAATGATGCTTTCCGATGACCTCCGGCCCGGTGCGCGCCTCATGGAACTCATCGCCGAGTCAACCGTCCCGGTCATGGCCAGCCCGCTCGACAGCTATTCGATCTCCAGCAGAATTCACTCAATGACCGTTAAAACCATGCCGGAGGACACGGAAAAAATCTCGCGCATTCAGGATTTGATTTCGGCCCATGTGAACGTGCCACGGATTCTTGAAAAGCTCGGGGTGGAAATTTGAGCCCGGCTCTGACCAGCAGAACCCTCCACCGGAGGCCATCCGCCGCTTCTACGACTTTCAAGAACTCAACTCTCCTTCATTGGCCAGCTGCAAAGATCCCAGCGGAAACGATTTCGCGAGCGGCACGACGACCGCTTTCGACGGCACCATGCACGGTGCCGGTATGACCATGTAGATCGGTAGCCTCCCCGGCAAAATACATTGACCTGCCGAGTGGTGCCGCGAGGGCTGTGCGATGAGCGTCTGTTGTGGTGGCCATCGGGTAACTGTAAAGACCTTTCACGTAAGGCTCTGCGCCCCAATCGGCGACATGACCCGCCTGAAAGAGACGGGAGGCAATGCGCCCGCCAAAAACCTCATCCAATTCCGCCACCGCAAAAGCCACGGGATCGCAGGAAAGTCGGGCAAGAAATTCCGCGCGCGTTCCACCAATGAAGGCGGTCAAGACATGGCATTCGGGAAGGCGGTTTTTTCCTGGTGTCCAAAACTGAGGAAGGAATCCATCCGTGTGCAAAAAATACATTTCTTCCGGCCAGAATCGTTCCTGGAAGCGCAGAATAATTTTCATCCCGGCGTCCATTCCGATGTTGGAAAGCGCATGAGCTTTGGACTCGGGCAGCGGGGGATTGAAAATAATGTCTCCGGCTTTAAGCACAGCCACGGAGGCGGTAACCAAAACGGCAGAGGCCTCCAGGCAACTTCCATCGGTCATGAAAACTTTCGGATTTTGTGCCATCCAATCAATGCCCGACACCGGGGCATTGAGTTTCACGTGGGGACGGACTTTTTCCATCATGCCACCAAAGAGCGACAGATATGGCCCATTGAGGGTGTAATTATTTTCGCGGGCCTCCCAGCCTTTCTCGTAGGTTTTGAA
>JBGSVX010000491.1:0-1875 GCA_041752795.1 Terrimicrobiaceae bacterium | reverse complement strand
ACGCCGGTGCCAATCGCCCAAACCGGTTCATAGGCGACCACCATTTCCAGCAGATCATCACCAGAAACGCCTTCCAAAGCCCCCTTAAGCTGGGTTTCCAGAACGACTTTTTCTTTGCCGGCCTCCCGCTCTTGGAGGGTTTCCCCCACGCAAAGGATTGGCTTCAGTTCCGAGGCATGCGCCGCGAGCACCTTCTTGTTGATCAATTGGTCGGTCTCACCAAAAATCTGACGGCGTTCGCTGTGGCCGATGATCACGTAGCGTACAAACAACTCGCGAAGCATGCCTGCGCTGATTTCTCCGGTGTAGGCGCCCGGTTTTTCATAATAAAAATTTTGGGCTCCGAGGCGGATTCGTTGGGACCCGCCCAGCAATTCACTCATCTTCGAAAGCGCAGTGAATGGTGGCGCAATCACGATTTCGACCCCGGTCACGTCTTCAACTTCCAGTCGGAAGGAGGTCAGGTAGCTTTCCGTCTCGGCGACGGTCATGTTCATTTTCCAGTTGGCGGCAATTATTTTTTTACGCATACGATCAAGGTTTGAAGTTTTATCCGGCCTCCCCGAAAACTGCAAGCGAGTTGCTGGCCAAGTTATATAAGAGGATCAGGTTTTTCTTTCGGTAGCTTGCCATGTGGGGAAAAATGACTCATAAAAGCGGGTCACAATGGCGCATGTTCCGACGATTCTGATTGTTGATGATGAAAAAAACACCCGGGATGGTTTACGGGATGCGTTGGAGGATCATTTCGAAGTTTTTGTGGCTGCGGACATTGCGGGGGCCTTGGCTGTGATGGAAACCGAGGCAGCGGATGTGGTGGTGACTGATTTGCGGTTGGGTGGGGAAAGCGGAATGGACCTGATGGAAAAACTCACGAAGATGCCCAAGCCACCCATTTGCATCATGATGACCGCTTATGGGTCCGTGGACACTGCAGTGGAGGCCATGAGGCGGGGGGCCTACGATTTTGTGACCAAGCCGGTGAATATTGACCGGTTGGAAATGCTGATTCGCCGGTCCTTGCGCGAGCGGGCCATCCAGAAAGAAAACGTGGAGCTGCGCGAAAAAGTGACCCGCTCCATTGGTTTGGAAAAAATGCTGGGGCGTTCCGCGCCTATGGAACAGGTCTTTGAAGTGATCCGTCAGGTAGCGCCCTCCCGGGCGACCGTACTCATCCAAGGCGAAACCGGGACGGGCAAGGAACTTGCAGCCCGCGCGATTCATGCCCTGAGTCAGAGAGCCTCCAAGAAATTTGTGGCGGTGCATTGCAAGGCCTTTTCCGCGCAGTTGTTGGAGAGCGAGTTGTTTGGTCATGAGCGGGGAGCATTTACGGGAGCCTTTGAGCGCCGGGTGGGTCGGTTCGAACAGGCGGCGGGGGGCACGCTCTTTTTGGATGAAATCGGGGAAATTGACGAAAACACGCAGGTAAAAATTCTGAGGGTGCTTGGGGAGCGGACCTTCGAGCGGGTCGGGGGGAATCAGACCCTGCAATCCGATGTGCGGTTATTGGCTGCGACCAACAAGGACTTGGCGGATATGGTGGCCGAGGGAAAATTTCGGGATGACCTTTTTTTCCGGATCAACGTGGTTCAGATCACGATGCCGCCATTGAGAGACCGGAAAGAAGACATTCCGCTGCTGGTCGAAGCCTTTTTGAAGGAGGCGTGTGAGGAGAACAGCAAACCGCTTAAAGAGGTCTCCTCTGAGGCGATGGTTGCTATTTTGGATTATCACTGGCCGGGCAATGTGCGCGAACTCCGAACGGCGATTGAACATGCGGTTGTGATGTGCCCCGGCACCCGCATTGGGATCAAAGACCTTCCGTCCTCCCTCAGGGAATCCCCTGGCCCTCAAAAAATTGCTTCCTTCGACCCC
>JBGSVX010000490.1:0-3352 GCA_041752795.1 Terrimicrobiaceae bacterium | reverse complement strand
TCCCACTTCGGGCGGCACCTGACCCACAAATTTGGGATTCAACCCGACACGGCGGAAAGCCGCGCGAAGGGATTCGCCATCCGGCACCAAATCGGTGAATTCCATGTAAACAATATCATGGTTCGTATCGACCTTGTAGCGAAGACCCGGGATGGCCTCCAGCTCGAGAGCCAGGCCCATCATTTTTTCGGGGGTCCGGACCCCGGCCGCATAGACTTCAACTTCGACCATGGGAGGATGTTTTCGCCACCGGGCAGGAAAAGCAAGGCGATTCCTGAGGATTTTTCCGTGACGAATGCCAAGAAACTTGGTCAGAGTGCGTTGAGGGCAGATAAGTTCCGTGTCATGAGACGCTGGGATGACAGTCGCCCACTCTGATAATTCATGAAAATCCGAAATCCCGGCGACTGGTTCATAGCCACGATAGTTGTCCTATGTAGTGCAGTGCTGTTCAGTGCGCTGGCGCTGGCCTTAAGCGGCACGTTTTTGGGGAGGCCTGGTTCGGTCATTTACGCCGACTCCCACGACATCACAGGAATCAATTTGAACTCGGTGGTGAAATATGCCGGGGCAAATGCCGGATTGGTGACGGGAGTGGACATTCTGAGCGCATCGGAAAGAAAAACCCTCTCGGACCCGAGAAACACCGTGCGCCTGACCCTCAGCTTGGATCAGTCGGTTCCGGAACTCCCGGCAAATATTAAAGCCAGTGTCTCCTCGGAAACTTTGCTGAGCGAAAAATTTATTTCCCTGGATGCGGGCGACCCATTTGCTGAACCGTTGGCCCAGCACTCGATCATCCAAGGGGTCACCCCAACAAGCTTTGACCAACTCGTTCGCAATGCAGACGCTGTCATGTTTGGAATCCATTCGATGCTGGGCGGTGCGAGCGGGACTGCGGGAAGCCTCTTTTTGGAAGTGCGTGGCCTGTTGAATGATGCCCGCGGAACTCTCGGGGAAGTCCGACCAGTGATCGCAGCCCTCAAGGGCGTCGCCGAAGAAACTCAGGTCATGGTCAGCGAAAACCGCCAACCGATCACCCGCGCGATCTCAGGCCTCGAATCGACTACGGTTTCCCTGCAAACCTTCGCCAACCGCGGAACACAAATCCTCGCCAACAACGAAAAAAATCTGACCACTGCCGTGACCGATCTCAAAGTCACTTCCCAGAACGCCAAGGTGGCGACCACCTATGCAAGAATCCTGGCCCTCCGCCTCGCACAAAATCCTTCCCAATTGGTTTGGGGCACCAAAACGCCCCCTCCCCTCCCAACCATGCAGGAAATCCTTAACGCCCCCAAGCCTCTGCCCCAGCCGTAAGGGAAACGCCGAAGGGGACGGGCATCGCTTTGCAAAGCGGTGAAACGGTCGTTCCTCCCTATCACCGCACTGCACAAGAGCCACCGGCTCAAGCAGAGTGATGCGAAGCATCTTTGGGAGTGCGGCGATAGCATGAGCGTTTCGCCGCTTTTTGGACCATGGGGGCCGAAGTGGCTCTGCTGGAGAAGGCGGATCAAGTTCCAATCACGGATTCTTCAGATACTTCACCTCGTCCAACTCCGCAAAAACCGCGCCAACAAAAATATCCACCTCGGCGCGCAACGGGAACCGGTCGGCATCATCCGAAATCCAGACCGTGCCGGTCCGGAACTTGGTGTGATTTTTCAAAGTTGCGGTTTTTCCAATCTCGATGCGCTGGAGCCGCATTTCCAAACGGATCGCATTCCGTGAAACCCCACGGATTTTGACTGTTTCCCGGCGGAGGACCTTGACCTCAACCAAGAAGGGCGAGTCGCCGGGATAAGCAATCAGGCGAATCGTCTCGCCATTGGCCAATGGCTGACTACGCACAAAAAACATGGCAGAGACAATATCCCGGATGGGAGCGATTTCGACGCGCTTCCATTTTGAGGGACCACCGTCAGGAGTTCGTTCGCGGAGTCGCCATAGAGTATCCGGTTTAAAGACGGCCTGGGTCGTGATCCGGCGATTGCTGTATTGTTCGGTCTGAACAAAACGTTGGGGTTTCAAGTTTTGCAGCAGGAAAACACTTTCGTGCGTGGCATCAAGGCGCCAGAGGGTTCGTGCCATTCCATGCGTGCCGCCCTTTACGGTGACAATCGCCCTGCCTGCATCAACTTTAAGTGACGCCGAGGCCCGGGCCGCCTCAACCCCGGACCATCCAAAACGAAAGGTCGCCGAAAATGGCCGCACAATGGGGAAACTTCCAGGAAGGTCAGGAGAGAGAGACGGGAGTGATGATGGCGTTTGGGCCGCCGCGGGGAGGATGGACGCTCCTGAAAAAATGAAGAGCAAGAATCCAAAAAATAAATCAAAGCAGCTTTTGGATTTGGTTGGGGCATTGGCTGGTCGAAGAGCCGCCGTGGTGGCAAGCCAATACCACGCAGCACCGGCATCCTGCCGATGAAAACCCAAGGTAGAAGTCACAATTCCGGAACCAACCGGGTCAGGCCACCAGCAAGGAGCCATCCGCTTTTTCCATCCGGGAGTTTGGCGTAGGCCCATTCTCCATTCATGCGGACAATGCGGACCATCGAGCCACTGGAAAGTTTGGCAACCGCTTCGGAACGTTCGGCGGGGGATTTCAAAAGTGCGACTCCTTCCGATGATGTGACAATGGAAGCTTCCCTCCACGCAAAACGTGGATCCGATACATAGGCAGCAGAGAAGATCGCTGCACCTGCCACCGCAAGGAGAACCCCGCTCACCAGAGGACCATATCCACGGTTTTTGAATGCCCCAAACAGACCTAGAAATGCCCCCGCCCAAAACAGCACAAAGCCGCACACCAAAAATGGCAGCAGAGGCAAATGCTCGGCAAACTTGGCTTTCCAATCGGAAGCAGGCATGGGAATCCCCTTCGATCGCTCAATGTCCGAAAGCGCCACGCGGGCATCCACATTGCGAGGCTCCAACAAAATCGCGCGACGCAAATTCAGAGCCGCATTCCCTGCCTGACCTTCCTTCCTCTGGGACATGGCCAAGTTGTAATACAACCCAAAACTCTTTTCTCCGGAAACCAGTGCCGTCTCAAAATCTCTCGACGCTTTGGCAAAATCGCCGGCTTCGTAGGCCGAAGAGGCCGCATCAATGATCGAATCCCCCTGCGCAATCACGAGGCCACCACTCCCAAGGCTAAACCAGACCACGGCAAACAGAATGTGCAATTGAAACGTTTTCATTTTATGGAGTTTTTGGATTTCAGAATTGGGATTCCTGTCAGAGTGCTGATTCGAGATTTGAAGTCGTCAAACCCTGCACCGGATTCTGCCACGAGGCTGGAAAGAAGAAAAAAGCGGTTGGTCGAAGGGGACTCCTTTTTTCCGAAATC
>JBGSVX010000489.1:0-2569 GCA_041752795.1 Terrimicrobiaceae bacterium | reverse complement strand
TGTGCCTCGATTTCCGCGATGCGCTCACGAACCTCTTTTCCATCCAACTCAGCGAGGAGTTGCCCCTCGGCTACGAGGTCACCGGAAGAGACATGAACTTTGTTCAATATCGAATCGAAGGGAGCCGCGACAAAGCGCCGGATCGAAGGCTCAAGAATCAGCGGCGCATGCACTCGCAATTTGAAAGGAAACAAGAGGAGGACAATGGTCGCGATGGCAACAACCGTCCAAAATTTGCGGTGTTTGGATGGTGCAGATTTCCATGCATCCCATGGATTGCCTCTTCGCGCGCCAAGCAGTGGTAGGAGAGGAAGTGTTGGTTCAAGGAGGGAATGAAGGTCCTCCACTGTGGGTGGTGGCTCGTTCCAGACGGCGACCAGAAACCACGTGGAGGAAACCGGAATCAGGCCGGCCGCAGTGCCTTCAAAATGGCGGGCACATTCCAGCAAAGCGGGAGAATCCTCTTCAGGTGGACACAAAAGGACCGAGGAGATTCCTGCATGCTCTCTGGCTGCGAGAATCACAGATTCATATTGGGAACTACGGCGAACCGGAAGTGGAGAAGGACTGGATGCGATGATCTTCCATGCGAGGGCGGTGTGCCGCACAACGAGAAGGTGGGATGCACCAAGCAGGGATGCGGTTTTGGAGGCAAAGCCATCGAGCCGCTGGCGCCGTGGCAAATCCGCGAGGGCCAGCAATTCGCGGAGAGATCCTTGGGCTTGGGTGGATACCAGCGAATTTCCCGAGGGAAAAATTTCCACTGCGAAACGAACAAGCGTTGTGGCAGCAGAGATGGCTGACTCCTCGCCACGAAGCCAAACAAGCGCCCACTCCCTGGGTCCGGCGGCCACGGCGATGAGGTGGACCAATTTCTCTTTGAAGGTGAATTTTTTGACAAGAGGCTGATCTCTTGGCGCTGCGATCAGGGAGCCTGCCGCAGTGCGCACCAGGTTTTCTGAAACCTCTAAAGAAGGCGAGGACCCCGCAAGAAGCGTGCATGCACCTGCCCCGCCGAATTCCACCAGAAGAACGGCATCCGCCCCGACCAACTTTCGGAGAGCAACCAGGGCCCGTTCCTGAATGGCACGGGAGGCCGGTGCTCCCCTCAGAGAGGTGAGTTCCGCTACCGGATCAATAGTGGAAGTGGACATGAAGGATCAGCCCGGAACTCCATGACCCGCCGGAGCAGGAGCTCCTTCGCCCCGGAAAGAAAACCGATCAGGCGTCCTTCTTTTTCTGGAAGGTCTGATTCAGCGCAGAGATCAAACGCTGAGCACCGGCATGCGACATGGCAATGCGAGTGTGGATCGGCATCACAGCTCCACCCTGACCCGAAGGGTCTTGGAGAATTCCGGAAGAGAAATCAATGATGACTTCTTCGGCTGTGGCCTGCACGAGAGCCTGGCTGGCATAAGAGGCTTTGCTTTCGTCATATTTGACGCGCAATCGACGGGTTTCATTTTTTGGTTCGCTCATAGGTTTTGTTGGATTTGATGATTTCGTGGGCTTGGATGGCTTGGCCATGGTGAGTTTAGTTCGGGGTGGAGGTTTCTTCAACTTTGTAAACAGCCTTCATGCCTGCGGTGAGGCCGGACCGACCGGATGGAATGGACATTGTCACCCGGACAGTATTGACAACTGCGGTGCTCACTGGCGAGACGAAATCAACCACCGCTTCAGCGGCTGCGCCAGTTTCTGGAAAGGTCAGCGGGACTTTGTCACCAGCTTTCAACTTTCGCGCTGCGGTGACCGGAAGATTGAACTGAACGCGCAGAGGGTCCAGTTGCACGACAGTGGCCACATGGGAGTTGGCACCTGGCACACTTTCAGAAACATCATACCGGAGTTCGGTAACCACCCCGTCAATTGGCGTTGTGAGGGTCAGGCGCTCAATGAGGGCTTCCGCCCGTTTCACCCGGAGAGTCGTGATTTCGAGATCGCTTTCGGCCCGCTCGATTTCCTGGGGTGATGCAAACTTTTTATCAAGCAGGCCTTTTAATTGCTCGAGGCGGCGGTTTTTGTATTTGAGTTCCTGACGTGCGATCTCGGCTTCCTGCTCGATGACCCGGGCATCCAGTTTGACAAGAACCTCGCCGACTTTGACGCTCTGGCCCTCTTTGACGAGGACCTGGGTGATCACGCCTGGTTCCGGCGCAGAGATATCAATGTTCCGACTGGGCTCGAGGTAGGAAGAAAAATCCTGAGCCCATCCGCATGGGGTGACAAGCAGCGCAGAAACCAGAACAAGCTGGAAACAAGCGGTTCGGACGAACACGGAAGGTTGTTATTCCTTGACTGGCACGGCCTTTCCGCCGGCATTTTTCTGGAGTTCCAGCAGCGGAAGTTTTTTGTCATCTTTGGTTCTGACAATCGAAATATCTTCGTAGGTCAGGAGATTGCCCTGGGCCCGCTCGAAGTTGAAGACTGAGACCTGATACGTGGTCGCAGTTTTTGCAAATTCCTCCTCGGCAACGGTCAGCCGGTTTTGAGCGCTGAGGATCGAATCCAAGTAAGCCGTGGTTGCCTCCACACTGACCGGAGAAGCGGGCTGATTTTCACCTGGTAG
>JBGSVX010000488.1:0-4318 GCA_041752795.1 Terrimicrobiaceae bacterium | reverse complement strand
CAGGTGGCTAGCGTCGCCGCCCCGCAAGCGGCGTGGCGGGAGCCGCACGACCGTCCCCATCGTAACGGGCGCTCGGCCCTCCTCACAGCGCGCAGTGATGGCTGGTTGAATGTCGTTTCTCTCACAGATCACGCCCTTGCTGCCACTTTGCGAATGGCCGGTTTGGACGCGGGCGAGTCGGAGGCCATTGCGCTTGCGGTCCAGACCTCGGCGACTTGGCTGTTGATCGATGAAAAAAAAGGGCGTGCAGCAGCGAGAAAACTCGGCGTGCCGATCACCGGCGCACTGGCCATTGTCGCCATGGCCCGCAGGACGGGAGCCATCCCATCCGCCAAGGCGGATATTGAGCGGTTGAGGAGTGAGGCAGGATTTTTCATTTCAAGTGACGTGGAAGCCCACACCCTCCGGCTCGCGGGAGAATATTTCTGAAAAGAGAGTTGGAACCGCACAAGAACGGATAGACAGATATAGAAATCGAAGAATTCACCGAAGGGATCAGGCGAGACACTACACTCGGTGAAAGCCCCTTATGATCAGCGCGCGTGACAACCGTCAGGCCGTGTCTGTGGGCGATGGCGGCAATCTCACTGTCGAGAGTGGGGACCACGTGCCCTGCCTCATCCCATGTTGCTTAAAGTTGACCCCAGACATGGGCGGAACTCGTCTCATAAATCGCGGGGCTTCGACGAGTCGCGTTCACGCTCAGGAATCTCAAACGGAGCGGGACAGGCGAAGAGAAGATCAACCAGTCCGCTGTTCGCTGGACGGGAGATCCGCCGGAGAGTGATGGTGTTTTCCTCTTCAATCAATACCTCGAAATCATCGCCGGGAGAAAGGTCCAGCGCCTGGCGGATCGCCACCGGCAGCACGATTTGGCCTTTTTGGGACAGAACGGTTGTCATGGCAGTAAAATCTCACCCCGGGCGCACTGGGTTGGCAAGTCAGCATACGGCAGACAGTATGCAACGAAGAGAAGTGACCGTACCAAGGGGCGTTTTACCACGTGATCGACAGAAGGAATTACCGGAGAGAACGATTTTCCCTGAAAGAAAGGGCGGCGGCGTTTGAAAAGACCCTTGGAGAATAACAAGCACAAATTCGTGGTTGTCAGGAAACTTGGAGATTGGTCACCTGAGCCGAGCATGGATTCTTTCGCACGGGATTTCAATTCAAGGCCCGCACCCTTCGTCTATTCCGGCCTCGGCTGCTTCCCCGCGGCCTTTTTCGCTCAAATCGACATCATGCCACCTGACGTAGCGATTTTCTTTATTCCAAAGGCTTTCGCCGTGACGCAGGAGGACAAGATTGTGCATGTTCGTTGAATTGCAATGGAGAACCGACAACCAGTGAAAACCTGCTGCCCGATTGACGGGATTTTTGCGCGTTCGGCGGTGGCACTCAAGGGGCTGCTCAAGAAGCCTCCTGCAGAGGGGTTTGGAGGCATTTCAGAGGATGCGGCTCCGTATTTTGCGGCCCTGTTGGCAAAACACTCCGCGAAAAGAACATGGGTGGTTTGCGGCGATGTCCGGAGTCAGGATGATTTTGCAACCGAGCTGGCGCAGTGGGAGCAGGGAACCCGACTGTTTCCCGAACTGCCCGCATGGGAGGAGGGCATGGAAATTTTGCCCGACCAGGAAACGGTCTCCGAACGACTGGAATTGTTATCCGCGTTGGGAGGTGCCGAGGAAATGAAAGGACCGATTGTGATTCATCGGGCTCAATTGGAGGAAAATGTTCCCGCGCCAAAAAGTTTGCAGAAGGATGCCCTGCGTTTGAAAACCGGGGACGGGCAGGACCCGGAATCCATTGCCGCCCGTTTGCTCGCCTCCGGATACGAGGCGAATGGGAGCACGGCCGTTCGCGGCCAGTTTTCTGTCAGAGGCGGGATACTCGATATTTTTCCATGGCAGGCCGGGAGACCGGTTCGCGTGGAGTTTGATGACCGCACGGTGGAATCAATTCGGGAGTTTGATCCCGACACGCAAATTTCCACTGGTGAGACAGGCGCCTGTGAGATCCTGCTGAGCCGCACGGGAAGCAAGACGTGTGCGTTGGGAAGTCTGCTTGTCGTCAGCGATCTGGTGCTGGCCATGGATGAGGACCTGCCGGACCGCAAAGTGGTTCGCATCGCAGAGGGAGAGTCCTCTCCAGCGCAGGCGGAAATGTTTCCCCTGCCGTTCGGTCAAATGGGTGCCGGCGAACTCGTGTTGGATGCGGTGCGCGGCGAGCAGTTTTGGCGTCAGCTCGGAGACTGGCGGGATGCGGGGTGGATGGTTGTGTTGGCCGCTGGCAGTGACGGCGAAGCGCAGCGGTTTTTTGAATTTGCGGTCGAGCGCGGGTTTGATCCGCATTGGATTCAAGTGCTGACGGTGGCCCTGACCAGGGGCTTCGTGCATCCGGCGGCCAAATTGGCGGTACTTTCGGATGCGGCACTTTTTGGGCGGGCAGCGGCCTTGCGGGCGATGCGGTTTAATGGCAGGCGTCACCGGGCAGCCGCCATGCGGGCTGCAACCGACTTTTCAGAATTTTCCGTTGGTGACCATGTCGTGCATCTCGAGCATGGCATCGGGATTTTTGAAGGGTTTCAGTCCGGTCCCGACGGAGACGAGGAAGTGCTTGCCATTTCGTATGCCGAAGGAGCCCGCCTTTACGTTCCGATTTCGCAGGGGTGGCAGATTTCGCGTTATGCCGGCCTCGGCAGGGGCAGCGTCGAATTGTCGGATCTGGGCGGGCGCAAATGGGGGCTCGCCAAACAAAAGGCCGTGGCCTCGGTCTTTGATTATGCGGCCCGCATGCTGCGCGTGCAGGCCGAGCGTCAAACCATGGAAGGTTACGCCTTCGGACCTGACACCCACTGGCAAATGGAGTTTGAAGATGCCTTTCCCCACAAAGAAACCGCTGACCAACTCCGATCCATCGTGGAATGCAAACATGATATGGAATCCCCACGTCCGATGGATCGTTTGGTGTGTGGAGATGTGGGCTTTGGAAAAACCGAGGTGGCGGTGCGGGCCGTTTTCAAAGCGGTGATGGGCGGCAAGCAGGTTGCACTTCTGGCACCGACCACCGTGCTGGCGAATCAGCACTTTGAGACGCTCAAACAGCGAATGAGCGATTACCCGGTGACCGTGGAACTCCTGAGCCGCACACGCACGGCATCAGAGCAGCGCAAGGTGCTCAAAGGGTTGCTGGATGGCAGCGTGGACGTGGTGGTCGGGACCCATCGCCTTGTCTCACCCGATGTCGTGTTCAAAGACATCGGGCTGGTTGTCGTGGACGAAGAGCAACGCTTCGGGGTCCGCCACAAGGACCTCCTCAAAGAGCGGTTCCGTCAGATTGATGTGATGACCCTTTCCGCCACTCCGATACCGAGAACCCTCTACATGGCACTTGTCGGAGCCCGCGACATGTCGCTCATCGAAACTCCCCCACCAAACCGCCAGCCGGTTGAAACCATCGTTTGCGCCTATGATGAACGCGTGTTCCGGGATGCCATCACCCGCGAACTCACTCGTGGAGGTCAGGTGTATTTTTTGCATAACCGGGTGAAGACGATTGAAAAAGTGGCCATGCGAATCCGGGAGTTGTGTCCGGGAGCCCGCGTGATGGTGGGTCATGGCCAGATGGATGAGGGGGAACTGGAGCCCGTGATGGCCGCTTTTGTCTCCGGGGAGGCCGATGTGCTGGTTTCGACAACCATCATTGAAAGCGGGCTCGATATTCCCAATGCAAATACGATCGTCATCGACCGCGCAGACCTCTTCGGCCTCGCCGACCTGTATCAACTCAGAGGCCGGGTCGGTCGATCAGGCGCCAAAGCGTATGCCTACCTCATGCTGCCCCGGGACATGATGGGCGCCGCACGCAAACGGGTTTCCGCCATCAAACAATATTCCGAATTGGGATCCGGGTTCAAAATTGCCATGCGGGACCTCGAATTGCGCGGTGCGGGCAACATGCTCGGCACGGCCCAAAGTGGTCACATCATCGCCGTGGGTTTCGACCTGTATTGCAAAATGCTGAAACGCGCAGTGGATTCGATGTCCGGTGGCCGACGGTTCTCGCGCTTCGAGTGCGCGGTGAAAGTAGATTTTGTGATTAGCGAAGAACCCGCATGGCACACGGCAACTGATGAAAAATTACCCGCCTTTTTGCCGTCCTCCTACATGTCGGACTCCAAAACCCGCATTGCGTGTTACCGTCAGCTCGCCGAAGCCGAGACGCTTCAATCCCTCGATGACCTCGCCACCACATGGCGGGACCGCTTTGGCCCGTTGCCATCAGCGGTTGACAATGCAGTGATACTGGCCAGGATCGG
>JBGSVX010000487.1:0-2685 GCA_041752795.1 Terrimicrobiaceae bacterium | reverse complement strand
TTGTCCAAGCGGTCGCGGGCGGTCATCAGCCCCTTCTTGCGACGCGCAGCGAGTTTGTCTTCACCGCCACCGGCCATGACATTTTTGCGGCGTTCGTGGAGGTCTTCGAGGAGTTGTTTTGAGATAGCCATAGGATTATGTGAAATGGAGGTCTTTTAGTGTGAGGTTCCGTCTTTGGACTGACAAAATTCTGTGAGCACGCCCATCGTGCTTTTTGGGTGCAGGAATGCGACCAATTTGCCGGCGGCTCCTTCAAACGGCACTTCGTGAATGATCCGAACTCCGGCCTCTTTCGCTTGGGCCAGTTGCTCGGTGATCCCGGAGGTCCGAAATGCGATGTGGTGAATCCCCTCCCCGCGTTCGTCCAGGAATTTGGCAATCGTGCTTTCCGGGGCGGTTGGTTCCAACAATTCAATGTGAACTCCCCCAACTTCCAAAAAGGCTGTCCGCACCTTCTGCGACTCCACCACCTCGATTTTCTCGCAGGTGAGTCCCAGGGCTTTTTCGTAATACGGAAGCGCCGCATCAATCGAACGCACCGCAATTCCCAGATGATCAATTTGTTCCAAGTGTGGTCTCATATTTGTATGTTATAAGTTTTTCTTATATTTTAAATATAATGCAAGATTTTTTTAATATTTTTTATTTTCTCGTATCTCCGTCGGTCAATGTCCCGGCCTTGTGATCGCAAGGGATTTGGGGACCAGTCAAAACTTTATTCCACTCAGGACCCAGTCACCCGAGGGGCGGGTTTGCATGGATTCAGAAAACTTGATAGAAGGACCTCATGAGTGGAACTCCAGCAGGCCATAATCTTTTAAAAGGAACCCGGGTTTATTTGTCAGGGCCGATGGATTTTGTCGGTTCGCGGGTGGTGGAAAAATATTTGGGTTGGCGGGCATTGTTGACGCCGATTCTGCGGGCCCTGGACATCACCGTGCTTGATCCGTGGAACAAGCCCGCGATCCGGGGTCATGTGGAATATGGGGTGGAGGGAATCCTGCCTTCCAAAGCCGAATATGAAGGGGACTTCTGGACCAATCCCGCAACGCGGGCACGGTTTGAAAAAGATTTTTGGGAGACGGTTCATATTGATTGTCGAATGACCGATGTGTCCGACTTTCTGATCTCCTTCGTGCCCACAAACATTTACAGCGTGGGAACGGTTCATGAAATCGTGCTGGCACGCAGTCAGTTCAAGCCGGTCCTCTTCGTGAGCCCACCTGTGAAATATCAATTTTTCCCTGAGTTGGACGGGTTGGATCCGCACGTGAAAGATTTGTTGAGGTTTTATGGATTGAAGGAAAATCCTCAGGGAATCCCGAGTCAGTGGTATGGAAACATCGTCGGCGGTCACAACATGTTTGATGGTTTCGGGTGGGAAGGGCTGCGATTCAAGGAAGCTGGATTTTACGGACGTCTTCTGGACGAGGTGCTTCGAAGCGCAAAACCCGCTCGCGAGAACTCTTCAGAATTCCGCATTTGGAAGGAAGTGAGCGAATGGGTCACCCAGTATCCCGGACTTCAAAGACTTCGAGGGGGAGCACTCGATTATCTGACGCCTGCAAATGATGAAGAAAGCACCATGTTGAAAGCGGAAATGGAAGCGCCACGCGAGAAAGACCGTTCCTATTTTTGGTATAATCAGGCCTACGAACCCCGCCGACCGATGCTGTATCAATTGCTCTCCATTGCCAGCGGTCACATTCCTCCACGCACGAATGTTGTGAATAAACTCGTGGATGGCGGGGAAGTCGAGCGGGTCACCTATGAAGCCGTCGATGATGACTGGCTGCTTATTTCAACGGATCAAGCATAGGGGCCTTGGAATAGGCCTCCCAAATTCTACCGGCGGAGGGGCTCGAACCCACACACACTTGCGTATACCAGATTTTGAGTCTAGCGCGTCTGCCAATTCCGCCACGCCGGCATGAAAAATGTCACTCAGTGAAATGGGGAGAATCCCGAAAACCAGCGCACTATGCAAGGGTTTTTCCATGGTTCGTTAGGAGTGGGTGCACGAAAAGAAACTCCAACCTGTAATGTAAAACGATGATTCTAGAAATTAATTTCAGATGATCTGCTTGAGACGTCGTGTTCACCCCTGGACGGGCATGAAAACGCTTACTGATCCGGGCAAAAAGGCCGCGGTCGGAACATTTACCGTGAGTGTTCGTGCAATCTATTTTCCTTCGCCCAACGCTTGGGATACGGCAGGATTTTTTTCTCCACGAATAGGGAATGCCATCGCTTTGAGATCGATATAGGCACCAGTTCCCTAAACACGAATGTCCGGGCGTGCCTTCTCTCCAGCAATTGTGAATCCCGTGAGCCTTATCAACCGATTGTCCCGAAACGCCAGATGCAGGCAGGGGGCCACAAGGGCGGCCCAACCTTTTTTGAGTGAAATCAGGCGCCCTGGCTTTGCATTTTTGTTTTCCGGCTCAATCAGAATATCCACGGTTACCGCTGGATCGCTTATCCGCCAGCACTGCCTGTATCTATAAAAATTTGCAGGCGATTTTGCCACTCAGAAAGACTGGCGACCCTAACGGGATTCGAACCCAGTGGATTTACAGAGGAAAACCACTAAAAAACGGCTTGCGTGACAAATGCGTGACAAATATAGTGAAACCATGTCACGCACCCCCGAAAAAACGGAAAGAGGGCCGGTCGAAACGGTTG
>JBGSVX010000486.1:0-5965 GCA_041752795.1 Terrimicrobiaceae bacterium | reverse complement strand
CTTTCCTCGGAGAGTTGGAAGGACCCAAAATTTTGATCGTGCTCTTGTCTACCGGGACAATCGTGTAGCCGTTGAGCAGGAGTGAGCTTTCAATCAGTCGAATCGCTTCCTCGCGGGGCACTTGCTTGGAGACCATGATTGAGAGTTCCGGTCCGGCGAGGTTTGAGTCTCGAATGAGCTTCTTGCCAGTAAGAGATTCATAAAACGGCAAAATATCAATCACCGAGGTTTTCGGAAAATTGATAGAGACCGAATCATTTCCCAGTGGGGCAGATGGCTGGGTTTGCGAATCCGCCGGTGCCTGAGCAAACGAAGGTCGAATGCTCAGGGTTAGCAGGATGAGAAGAAAGGGTAGGGATTTCACTGCGGTTGTTGATTGGTTCCACCGGGAATAATTCGCCGACGGAAAACCCTGCGTGGTGGGTTTTGTGGATTGGTGCCGTTCGCGTTTGAGATGACAGGCTGGTTTGGCATTCCCGGCACATTCGGGACAACATTCGGATTTGGCTGCCCGTGGACCGGTTGTCCGGGGTTGGGTTGTTGACTGGGCTGGGGGTCAGCAAAAGCCAGTGTGGCAATTTCTGCACCGACCCGAACTCTGGCTTTCATTTCTCTCGGGCGGTCACTGTTTGGTAAATATTCCAGAAGACTCAGGCCTGCTGTGTTCGGTTGATCATCGACCATGTGGCGGGTTTGAGAGACCCGGTCGAGAATGAAGACCCGCTGCTTGCCGTCCCACGCCGCCGCACCGGTGAGCACGTAACGATCCGCGAGGGGAGACTTCTCCTCGGCGGTCGGAAGAGAAAAGGGAGAGCGTTTGAGCAAAAACTCGAACTGGGAAAATTCCCGTCCACCGGTCACCAAAGGGACATCCGGGAGAGGAATCGCAGGATTATCTTCCGCCACGAGCATGCCCGCCATGATTGGCATCAGCAAAAGGGTCACATGACGGCATGAAATTTTCATTGCGGGCTTGGAGTTGTCTCCTGGGTGGCGGCTCCAGGATCAGACAAAGAATAATACTGCCGGATCTCCATCTCCGCGAGGACATTCTGGGGACTGGCCTCGGCTTTTAGGGTCAGCATTTCCATGGATCGCCACTGACCCGGTTGCTGGACGTCATACAAAAATTTGACCATGCCAGAAAACGGACCATTCATTTTGGCACGAAGGACGGCGACCGGGTCGGTCGAGCCTTCCGGTGGTCCGGGCAGGGATTCTTCGATGATAGTGAGACCCGCGCTCTCAGCGGCACTTCGAACGGACTGAATGAGATTCGAGCCGGAGGTTTTTTCGTCCATGGCAGGAGCTGGTGGCAGGTCCCGGCTGACTGGAGAAAGTTCCGCTGCTTCTTCTATCCAAAACTTGGAGTCGTCAATTGCGAGCTTGGCAGCTTCGGTTGCCAATTTCTGGTTCTGGAGAGTCGTCATGAGAATCTTGGCGCCGGCAATATTCAGCGCCAGAAAAACCGCAGCGATCAAAAAGGTAAGAAGCCGGGATTCAGTTTGTGTCAGTGACCGCATCGGGACTCCTTCCTTGGAATTGAAATCTCACCACATTTTTCGATGCGATGTCAGGCGGGCCGGCGGTCCAATCGAACTCGGAGAGGGCGGGCGAATTTTTCAGGCGTTCCATCATTTCATAAGTTTGTGCCACTTCGGCCGCCTCGCCGGTGACCGTGAGTTGACGACCTTCAAAATTGAATGATGTGAGGCGAACCGTTTCTGCGGGCAGGGCGGAGGCCACGGCTGCGAGCAGGTCGAGGGCATAGAGTTTTGGGTCCACGGCCGGCCGGATTGCCCGCCAGCGTTCCACGGCCGTGCGGGCCTGCTCGGCAGATGGCCGGAGGGCCTCTGCCTCCGATTTGGATTTTTTCAGGCGTGAGTGACCTGCAAACAGGGCCGCTCCCACAGCGAGCAAAATCACAGCATAGATGGCGGCTGCGATGCCGGCGAACTGACCAGTTTTTTTGAGCTGTTTTTGTCGGGCCCTTCGGAGGCGGGCTGCGGGAGGTGCGGCGTCTGATGGTTTTGCCGGGAGAAGGGGAGCAAGCTCTCCGGTTAGCTCAACATGCCAGCCTGTGTGATCGGCGAGGATTTTTGCTTCTGCTGATGAGAAATCTCCTGAAACCAATGCCCGGGATGGCATGTTGATTAAAATTTCTTCTGCCTGAAGTCGTTGGGCACCACGTGCAATCACATCCGCCAAAACTCCAGAGAGGGTCTCCTCCCCGCTGGTCGAAAAGTAAGCGCAACGACCATTGCGGTAGTAGGCATAACAAATTCTGGATTCCTCTTTCCAGAGCACGACATCGGCTTTTTCCACCTGAAGGAGACAAGCAGGGATTTCGAACGAATAAGCCTGTTTGATGGGTTCCTCGAGCGTGGGATCATCAGACCCAAGAATTCCGAGCACGAGGACACGGTCCTGATTTCGTTCGAGCTCGATGACTGAGAGTGCCTGACCTTTCCGGAAGAGGTGTCGGCTTGCGAGTTCCAACTCCACAATTTCCTCCGGCTCTCCATTTGGAGAAATCCAGAGTGGGAGGGCGAGCAGGCTGTGAGTTGGCGGGGCAACGATCAGCTTGTGGGGATAGGGTGTCGAGGCATCCAGTTTTTCTGCCGGAGGTCCCGAGCGCCAAAGTTCCCAGCCGTAAGCTCCCGGACGAAGAATTCCCGGAGATCGTGACGGTTCTTTCATCGCTCCTCCCATGCAAGAATGGTGTCACTGTCACCTGACGTGACCACCGTAATTTTTCTGCTCACGCCGTAACAAAAGCCCGTGCTTTCAATGCGCTTCACATTGCCCTCCACACCAAAAAAACTTCGGAGGGCTTTTGTCTGGGGACCATCCGCGGCTGCGATGTCGATGGCTTCATCAATTTCGCCAAATTCTTGATCATCCTCGGTATCAGGCAATCCGTCCTGACCATCCTGGAAATTTTTTAGTGCATCGATCTGACGCGGTTGCAAGCCAGCGAGATCAGTCAGAATTCCCTCCTCGGCGTGATTGATATTTAATTTTCCCGCGTGGTAGAGCGAAAAGAGATCCCGCCAGCCGTCGAACGAAGCCAGCGCATCCCGGAGATTTAGAACGGAATCCATCTCGCGGAGGTCGGAAAGTGGCGCATTGGATGGGAGTCCCGGCATTCCGGCTGCGGTGTATTCCGGATATTCTGCGCCGGCCAGTGTTCGAAAATCGTCGCCATCTATCCAATCGGTGAGGCTGTCAATGGCGGCATCCGACTCACGGAGGGGGATGTCGCGGGACGCAAAGAGCGTGCGAAAAATCTCCCGGTTTCCCTGCGAAATCCAGACGTTGGGATTGATCCGGCCGGAGTCATCCGAAATGCGCACTTTATAGCCCTCGGTTTCCGGCTCCCCGGCGACGAGCAGCGGGTCATTTTCCAACACACTCGGGTGACGTCCGAGCGCGAGGCCTTTCAGGGCAAACTGACGCGCACGGAAGGTTCTTTCCGCGTGGCTTTGTTCGTCAGTACGTTCCTTCACTCTCACAGCGGCCACTATAACCAGTGCTGATAAAAAAGCGACCCCCCAAAGCACAAGTGGCAGTGCGATTGCGCGGGAACGCGAAATGTGGCGAAAACTTTTCATGGCACGGCTGGCGGAACTTCCACTTCCACGTTGGGATTGGGTGCCCCATTCGAGTTTCCGCCTGAGGACGCGGGAAGGGGGGCAACCTTGGGAATCCAAAAAAACTGCTCCTGAACCATGGCGGGTCCATCGGTGGACGTAAAACGTAGGCGGATGAGTTGCGGTCGTTCGGCACCCTCCGGCCATTCCGTTCTCCATTCGGCACCATCCCAAACCGCCCATTCAATTTTTTCGACCTTGGAAAGCAAAGGAAACCACTGCCACTTGTCGGTGCGGCGGGACGTTTCGCCTTTAGGCACCCTCAGGATTCCAAACGTTCGCGTGCCATCCGATTGGGCCGGCGCGGTAAGAATGACCCGTCCTCCTTTCACAGCCGGAATTCCAAAATAACTGCCCGCATCAAAAAAAACGACCTCGGGAGTTGCCGCGCCAACTCCGGTTTCATAGCGAAGAGAAAATTTGGCACTCCCGGGAAGGGCCATCAGAGCACGACGGGTTCCCCGCAAAAACGATTCTGTGCGCTCCTGCCACGCCTGGTCATCCATCGTCGTCTTTGAGGCCTCAAGGGCCGCCATGCTTGCCGCGTAGAGCGCAGCCGCCAACATGCCCAGCAACCCAATAGCCAGCACGGTTTCCAACAACGTAAACCCAGTTTTCTGAGGCGGCATTTTCATTGCTGATAAACCACAGTTTCTGCGGTTTCCGTGATGCCATTTGCTTCGGCTTTGATTGTCAAAAGCCACAAATTTTGCAATTCCTCACCATCCTGATTTTTCACCAGGAAGGGTTCCATTTTTTCTTCGATGGCGATGCCCCGGTTGTCCTTGGCGGCGATGGCGCGCTTTCCGCCGGGTGGTGGTGGGATGGCCTGACAATAGGCCAGGCGGCTCTCCAATTCGGCGCGAATGTTCGCTGCATCTCGGGTTTCAATGCCTGCTGAAATTGCGGAATCCAAAGCAATGGCCAGCCCCATGAACGCCAGGGCAAAAACTCCCATGGCGATCAACACTTCAAAAAGCGTGAAGGCACAATGTCGGTGCGTTTGCAATCAGCCTCCTGCTGGCTCCAGTGCCGTCAATGGATCAAAGGCCATTTCGTAGCTCTGACCGCTCCCTGCCATGCGCAGGGTGATTGGTTCGCAGAGGCCCTCCCCATTAAATTCCCACGTTTCGCCTTTGCCGGGTTTTCGAAACTTTTTTTCTGTGCTGCGCCGGATTTCGAGCGTCCAGCCCGGCGGGAGACCAAGAAGATCTTCTGATCCTTTGAGGCGAAGACCACTTGAGGTCACAAGGATGAATTTGGGTTCACCGCTAAGTATGGCATCCCGCCGGGTCTGACGGCAGAACGTCCTCAGGTCCTCGGCGGCACGATCTGCCGGGTCAACGGCACTGAGCATGAAGGGAACTGTGATGGCTGCGATGAGCCCGGCAATTGCCAAGGCCAAAAGCACCTCCAATAACGTGAACCCGGCTGTTCGAACCGGGGCTCGGGAGGTCATATCATTTGCCAACATCATCTTCGCTCTCCGTGCCATCCGGCCCGAGCGAATAGAGGTCGAATCCCTGCGCATTGGTTTTCCCGGGGTTGCGGTAAACATACTCTCTGCCCCATGGGTCAAGCGGCACAGCCTTCAAGAGCTGTTTCCAACGGCGAGGCTTGGGATCGCCAGCGGGCATTTCCACAAGAGCTTTCAATCCCTGGGCTGTGGTCGGGCGGCTGTAGTTCCGGGTTTCATAAACCCCGAGCTGCATGGAAATTGTCTGGATGTCGCTGTCAACCCGCTGCTCCTTGGCAACGTCCACATTTCCAGCCAACATGTAAATGGCTGAGCCAACAAGGACAGCAATGATGCCCAGCACGAGCATGATTTCAAAAAGTGTGTAAGCACTTTGATCGCGGAGCACGCGATGGCGGGAGAGGTGGGAATTCGGAAAATTCATGATGTTATTCTATCAGAGTTTGAGATTCTTCAACAGGGGACGCCGCTGTGGGAGGTGTCACGATCACTAAAGGAAGAGCGGTCTCGGGTCTTGGTTGGATGGTGGGTCTGTGAGCTGGAGGCGGCGTGGTGACCACTTCCGGAAAATGGGGTGGTTCCTCGATGGCAATTGGAGCCACAGAAAAATCCGGTTCTGAAGAAACCACGGATTCTTCCTCGACCGGCTGTGTTGCACCAATTGGCAGGCTTTGCTGGATCGGCAGACTCTCTGCGACCTCATTTCCGAAGCGAAGGTGAAGGTAAACATTTTTGATGGAGACCTGACGAATGACCGGGCCGGGCGCATTTTTCAGGCGGAGCACGATAGAATTTTCCGGTTTGTTCCAATACTCGGCCGGCAGGAAAAGCGAGT
>JBGSVX010000485.1:0-4872 GCA_041752795.1 Terrimicrobiaceae bacterium | reverse complement strand
GTTTCAAAGCGAACGCTAAGGAAGATAAAGTCTTGCCTCCGCCTGTGGGAACGGTCAGCGTGGGTTGGAGATAGTCGAAGACATCCGGCAGTTTGGAGGAAAAAATCTGACGGGCCTCGGCGGTGCTCACCGAGAGGGCTTCGTCATTCGGCGGATGCTGGTGGGTCCGGACGGTGAGCAGATTGACGACCGAAAGTTTTTCATGACGAAGTGCCATGGCATAAAATGTCACTTCATTGCCAAAGTGGTCGCAGTAGTTCGACAGGCGGGTGGATGGGGTGAACTCCAAACGGTGCGAAAGAACCTCCTGGGTTGGCAGGTTGGGGGGGGTCAGCCGTGCCTCGACGCAGGCCTCGGTGGCGGCCTGCCCGTAGCGGTAGTCGGTGCGATGCACAATTTCAAAGAGCATTTTTCGGGCCGAAGAGGTTGGGTTGAATTTCCGAGTGGATAAATACCTGGTGATTCAGGAAGCCGTCCGAGATGAGGTGATGGAGGTCGAGGGTTCGTTTGAGGAGTTCGCTGCCGCGGGTGCGTGCGCCCTCGCCGCCGGCATCCAATAATCCCTGCCAGTGAGTTTGCATGGTGTCTTCCAACAAATGTTCAAAGCCGCCGAGTGTCCTTCGAGTGGCCGGGGAATTGATTTCGCGGGTTTGTTGAAGTCGATTGATGCAGCCCTGCAGGCAGCGGGTCACGGACCTCGGGGCATCGGGATTCTGCCACAACAATTCCAGCAAAGGCACTTCTTCAATGCGCATTTGGTAAACCCGCCGGTAAATGTCCCGGCTGTTGAGAAGCCGCAAAAAGGCCGACAGCCGGATCTCCTCCTCATGCTCGCTCTCATCGCCTGAACGGGCTCCGGATTTTTTCAAAATCGATTGAAGCGCATTGGCTGTGATGATTGCGCGCTCGATCAGTTGGCCGATCTCGCAGAACGCCCATCCGCCATCCGCCAACATTGTCGCTTCCGCCATGCCAAAAAATTCCGGCACCCGCGAAGAGACATCATCACAGACCTTCTTTGTGGCAGAAGTGATCGCGGCCTCTGCCGCTTTCGGACGAAATCTCACCCTCGAAAAATTCCCTCTCAGGGAAGCCAAAACCCCCCAGGCTTCCAAACTCAGACATTCCAGAATCGACTCCGCATTTCGTGCGGCTTTGGTCACGGTCTTTGCGACGGAATCCGGTTCTTTGAGGTCCAATGCAAGGCGGTGACGACCGGCCGGGCTGGAAATATTCCGCCGCGTGACGCCCTCGGGATTTTCGAGGGGTGGCAAAATTTTGTTCCAAACCGGGCGGTAGAGGGTTCGTTCAGTGGGGTTGAGCTCTTCCAACTCGAGCGTCTCGATAACCCGGATCATTCCGGCCAGACTGCTTGCGCGCTCCAAATACCGACCGACCCAATAGAAGGCCTCGGCCACCCGGCTTCCGACATGTTGGGAGGGCAGGGCAACCTCGCGGACCGGTTGCCGGTCCTGAGGAGAAGTGTCCGCAGTGTCCTCGACCCATGTGTCCTTGCTGCCGCCTCCGAGTTCATTCGAAGTGTAGGGAGAGGATTCCGTGGAGGTGCGGGTCAGCGCACTTTCAAAGACCTCGGGATTTCCGTCAGCCCCCCGCAACGCAAAAATGATGTGATCCTGCCTTCGTTCCTTGCGGCGGCCGTCGTGATAGGTGATGGTCGTGGCATCACAATCCTGCGGCTGAGCCACATAGCCGGACGCGTTTTGAAGGATTTCGTGGCAGGCTTCCTCGCAGGCCTTTTCCGTGGGGCGTTTTCCATCCCCGCCAAGCACAATGCGCTCCCCGTAGAGAGGACGAATCGTGTAGCTGGCAATATCCGCCAACACGAGTTCCCGTTGGTCAATATCGCCCAGCCAATACGTGGGCAGACCCGGCAGCACCGGTCGCTCACCAAGGTAAAACCGGATGATGGTTGTGGAAAATGGCAGCAGAGCGCGGTCATCCGCGAGTTGCGACCCGATGGCATTCACCAAAACCACCGAGCCCCTGCGAATGCAATGAACCAGTCCTGAAACCCCGAGCAGGGAGTCCCGGCGAAAGACCATGGGATCCAGCCATGGGTCCGAGACACGGCTGTAAATGATATCCACTTTCTCCAAGCCGGAGACCGTCTTCAAATACAGAGCATCATTCAGCACGAGCAAATCGCCACCCTGCACAAGTGGAATGCCCATCCGGCGTGCCAGAAAAGCGTGTTCGCTATAAACCGCGCTGCCAGAACCCGGCGAAAGCAACACCGCGCGCGGTTCCCCACCACCGGAAAGCGCATGCAGATTTTCCAAAATCGCGGTGGGTACCTCGGCGATGGACGCAATCGGGAGATTTCCAAAACTCTGAGGCAGCACACGGGCCAGAGCGCGCCGGTTTTGCATCATGTAAGAAATCCCCGAAGCATTGCTGAAGTAGTGATGCTTGAAGGCCATGCGGCCATCCGGCAATCGGCAGAAGCTGGCCCCGCTCAGATGCAGAAACGCCCCACCCGGCAGTGGCAGTCCCGAGGCCGCGTGTTGATAAAACGGGCTGCCCAACACCGGCTGCACGGGCAAAGTCCCCGACCTCAAAATTTCCCGGCCGCCGTAAATATCGCGCAGAAACAATTCAAAGGCCTTCATGCGCTGCGCGAGTGCTTTTCCCACCAGGCTCCATTCCTCGGCCGCAAAGACCTGGGGCAGCAGATCGCAGATCCAAGGACGCATGCCCCATGCGCGGTCACGGGATATATCGAAAGTGACCCCCATCTCGCGCATAGTCGCCTCCAACCGTTCATCCAAGGCCTTGATCCGGCTTTTGGGAAGGTTGTCGAGCCGCTCAATCAGCGTGCGATAAATTTCCCTTGGGAGACGATTCGTCGAGTGCGTCTCGTTCCAATGCAAAAATGCGGGGTGTTCGTCTTCCTTTCTCAGCACAGCCCGTCAGGCTTCGCCCCATTGGCCAAGGGGTCAAGTGAAATGCGAAAAAGAATGCAAAATCACAAGACGTAATCACCCAGATATTTTTTTGGGGAAAGTTTGGAAAAGGCATCAATCGTCGCGAGCCCCTCCTCGGCGGCTTTGGCTGTTCGACCAAGGTGACCGAGCACGCGAATGGATTGCTCGTTGGGTGTGTCGGTTTTCAGGAGTTGAATGCGGACCTGACCGCAAGTCTCCAGCCACCGATCAAGCGCTTGGGTCAGTCGCGTGCGGCAAGAATCCGGAACCGGGCGACCAGCCAGAACATCCATGGGAACATGCAGCGCATCCAGAAGCGCCATCCGGACCTCCAAGTGGGATTTTTCGGCGGCCTCGCGGGTGGCTGACGGCAGGAAGTTGTCCGGTTTCTGATGCCATCCACGCAGATATGAGGACAGGCGCGCGAGGGCATGACCCGCCACCCGCAACTGTTCCTGATCCTCCGGCGAGCAGTCGGGTTTGTTCATCACAGAAATCCATGCCCTCACCTCTCCGGGAAGGAGGGCCATGCGCAGATACCGCCACGGCTCCGGTGGGCTCTCTGCAAGCAACCGCCGGCAGTGACCGGTCCACTCAACCAGACGATCTCGCAACTGCCATTGCGGAAGCACCGGCCACACCAGTCGTTGAACCAACGCTGAAATCAGGATGCCAATCATGATCCCAAAATACACCCCGGTGATTTGTTGAAACGAGACTGGTTCCTGCGCATTCAAGCCAACTGTGCAAACAATCGTGAGCATGACAATTTGCGTGCCGAACCCCATGCCTTGGACCCCGTATGTGTGATACCCGAACAAAAACAACGCGCAGAAAAGCAGCGTGTTGAATGCGAGATAATCGGACATCACCGGAGTGATCACCAACAGAAACAGCACATAAAAAATTCCGAGCACGCCGGTGATTGCCACATAGTGAAAGGCCCGCCGGTCGCCCTCTCCACCCGGGTACAGGCGGGTGAGTGCCGAAAAGACAAACGTCGCAAGTGTCACCATCGAGCCACCGGGCGGATTGAACCAATTTTGCACAAGCAGACCGAGAGCGACCGCAATCCCGGCGCGGATGCCATTTCGAATCCAAAACGGGTCCAACGGTGGCGGCTCCACTTGGAGGGGTTCGTTGGTGATTTCTGTGACCTTTGGAATAGAGCGGATCAGTTCCTGCAATCGCCCAAGAAATTCGCCCATCTCGCCTGTTGCCAGCATCCAATTTCCAAATTCCAGAGCGCGTTCAGCCGGCACGGTCCTGGCGAGATCCCGGCTTTTTCGAAGGTCCTCAATCGTTTGGTCAATGGCTGACCGCGCTGCCGCAAAGCGGATCAGAGCCTCCGTGGCCGCTTGATCCTTGTCTGCAGAAAGCGCCTTAAAAGTGTCCGTAAGTGAGGCAACAAGCGCCTCAAAGTTTTTCTCCATGGTCTCCCGGTAGGCGGGATCGGGTTTCCCGGCATCCTGGAACATTTCCAGCGTGGCCGCCATGCGCGCAAGGACGGAGGTGATTTCTGAATACGTGGGAAGACGCCTGCGAAAAAAGACACTCTCCCGCGAACCAAATTTCAGCAACGTGCTCATCGCTGCGACCCGAAGCCTCGCTCCCGGCATCGCAGCCACGCCGTCGCCACCATTCACATAGATCGACGCAAGGTCCTGGAACTCTTTGCCCATCATCGCCAACTCGGAGTGAACCTGCTTTTTAAAATCCTCCCGCGCATACCGGGGCCACACCAACGAACTGACCAACATACTCGCCATCACCCCAATGAAAACCTCCTCCGTTCGCGCTAATGCAAACTTCCACGACTCCCCGGGGTTCGCCATGCCATTGCTTGCGATGACCGTTACCGTCAGCCCACACAGAAAAAACGCATACGGAGCCCGTGACTGACCAAACATCGCCACCGACACCGCAA
>JBGSVX010000484.1:0-2809 GCA_041752795.1 Terrimicrobiaceae bacterium | reverse complement strand
CACCCGCCAAATTTTGCTGACTCTGGTCATGATTCCCTTTTGGACGAGTTTCCTGATCCGGACCTATGCGTGGATCACGATCCTTAGCAAAGAAGGGCTTCTGAATACGATTCTGGTTTCAGCCAATATTATTCCAGAGCCTCTCACCCTGATGTACACGCCCTTCGCGAGTGTGCTAGGTCTTGTTTACAATTACCTGCCGTTCATGATTCTTCCAATTTACTCCAGCGTGGAGAAATTGGATGGAGCCATGATTGAGGCCGCGCACGATCTGGGGGCCGGGCCGGTGCGGGCGTTTTCGCAGGTGATTATTCCTCTGACCTCCCCCGGAATCGCTGCCGGGGCGCTGTTGGTTTTTGTTCCTTCGATTGCAATGTTTGCCATCACGAACCTGATGGGTGGTGGCCGTCAGCCCACGATCGGTCAGGTGATTTATAATCAATTCACTGCAGGACGGAACCAACCCTTTGGTGCCGCCCTCGGGACGATTCTCCTCCTTATTTTCATTGTTGCCCTCTGGTTCACCAAAAACTACCGAAAAGAAACATGACGCCATTGCCTGCCGCACCAAACCTGACGACAACAACCATCCCCCTTCCACCAACTCGAAAAACAAAAATCATATGCACGCTCGGTCCCGCCACGGACTCCTCCGAGATGCTTGCCGCGCTGATCAAAGCCGGTGCGAATGTTTTCCGCCTGAATATGAGTCATGCGCCCCATGACTGGGTGCGTGCGGTTTCCAAAAAAATTCGTCAGGTCTCCAGTGAGCTCGGTGTGGTGACGGGTATTTTGTTGGACACGCAGGGGCCTGCGATCCGAACAGGAGACCTTGAAACCAAGCTGGACCTCAAGCCGGGGGACATTTTTGAGTTCACCGTTCGTGGCGATAAGAGTGCTGAAGTTGCCTCCGTGGATGTGAACTATGAGGGCTTGGTGAATGATATTTCTGTTGGGGACACCGTGCTTGTGGACAATGGGGTTATCCACATGAAGGTCCTTGCCAAGGATCAAAATCGGATTCGTTGTGAAGTGCTGACCAAAGGGGTTTTGGGCTCACGGCGTCATATCAACCTTCCCGGGGTGAGAGTGAATCTGCCTCCTCTCACCGAAAAGGACCTCGCGGACATCGAACTCGGGGTTTCCGTCGGAGTGGATTATGTGGCATTGAGTTTTTGCCGGGAGGCGGCAGATATCGAACAACTGCGCAAGGTGTTGGGTGAACATGGCAGCCAGGCTCGCATCATCGCAAAAATTGAGGACCAACACGCCGTCAAACACATCAACAGCATCATCGAAGCGTCCGATGTGGTGATGGTGGCACGCGGAGATCTCGGCATTGAATGCCCGATGGAGGAACTGCCCATTATCCAAAGACGCATTGTCAAACGCTGCATCGAACGGGGACGTCAGGTCATCGTCGCAACGCACATGCTGGAATCGATGATTGAGAACCCGATGCCGACCCGTGCGGAAATCACCGACGTGGCCAATGCCGTGTTTGAGCAGGCGGATGCCATCATGCTCAGCGGGGAAACAACCGTTGGGAAGTATCCGGTGGAAGCCGTTGGGGTTTTGGATCGCGTGGCCCGCCGCATCGAACGAACCGGGGGACTGAATTTTGCTCAGTTTGCCGAAACCAAAACCACTCGCCAAAAAACAGTTCAGTCCGCCGTGCAACTCGCCAATTCGATGCCGGGGGCAAAAATCCTTGTCTTCACCAAACGAGGCTACATGGCCGACTACTTTAGTCAGTTCCGCCCCCTGCGCGCTCCAATTTACGCCTTCACTCCCAGCGAGCAGGTCGCCAAGCGCCTCACACTCAATTGGGCCACTCTTCCCGTCGTGATGCCCTTTGACCTTCGGCCTGATTTCACCATCGCCGAGGCGGAGAAACTTCTGCTGGCACGCGGTCTCGTGAACCATGGAGATGAGGTCATTGTGCTCACAGACGTGGTCGTGGGTCCGGAGCGATTTGACTCCATTCAACTCCGCAGGGTGTCCTGAATTGGTGCCCGGATCGGAGGAGTCGGGTTGATCTGAACCCATTCTAATACCAACTCTTTGAGTGGTTTGGATCATTGGCTGGAAGCCAATGCTACGTGGCATCGGCATGCCACCACGGCGGCTCTTCGACCTGCTGAAGTTGCTGGCCCACTTGTTTTCCAAGAGATGGCATTGTTTGGTCAGCGTCAGTTTCCCATGGAAGTGGTTGACTGAATAGTTTTGGAAGGTAATAATGAAAACGTTCTGAGTAATACTCAATGAAATCCAAAACATCTCAATCCGGTTCGTCGGCTGGTATTCAAAGAATCAGCGTTTCCCTGCCATCCGGGATCTTTCGGGATCTGGACAACATGGTTGCCGAGCGGGGATTGGAGAATCGCTCAAAGGCGATTGCTGAAATGATTTCCCATTTTTCGATGCAGTTCCGCGAAAACTCGGACGACGATCCTGTGATGGCCGGGATGATTGCTCTGGTTTATGAGGAGGCCAAGGGGCATTTGGTTCAGCGTCTCTTTGAGTTGGAGCGTCAATACATTGACGAAGTGATCAGTTCCCTTCATGTGCAGTTGGAGGGTGGGCATCGCATGGAAGTGATCATTGTCCAGGGACCTGTGAAAGTTTTGAGGGAGATCACTGACAAGATCCTCGCAAACAAAGGGGTGTTATCCTGCAAGCTGACCCTGTCGGACATCGTGATCCCGCAAGTTCACGCTCGCAAAACGCCAGCGAAAAGGAAAACCCAACTATGAGCATGCTTTCTGAAATCCTTCCACCCGGTTCGAAATGGTCTATGCGGATTCCC
>JBGSVX010000483.1:0-1800 GCA_041752795.1 Terrimicrobiaceae bacterium | reverse complement strand
GGCCATTGACCAAAATGGAGTCCTGGAATCCCTGAATGCCAAGACCGCATGGAAATCTTGGATTTCCTCTGGCACTGAACGAAAAGTTCCATAAAGTCTTTCCAAAAATCATATCGCCATGGCAGTTACCGCAAAAGGATTGGAAGGGGTGGTCGCGAATTCGACCCGGTTGAGTGATGTCCTCGGTCAGGAGGGCATCCTCATTTATGCTGGATACGACATCAATGAACTCGCAGGAAAGGCCACCTACGAGGAGGTCGTCTATCTGCTTTGGTATGGGCACCTGCCAACATCGCCCCAGTTGGCCGAATTGCGCCGCCACCTGACTCATGAACGCGATCTTCCGGAAGGTGTGGTTCAGTTTATCCGCTCGGCACCCCGCACGGCCAATCCCATGGACATCCTGCGCACGGCGGTTTCCATGCTCGGGCTCTATGATGATGAAGCCGATATCGAGGGAGAAGCCGAGAGCGCGAATCGCCGGCGGGCAATCAGCATCACCGCAAAAGTCGGCGTGATCGCCGCGTATTTTCACCGGGCACGTCAGGGTCTTGATCTTCCGCCCGTTCGCAAAGACCTCGGGGAGGCCGCCCATTTTCTCTACCTCCTCACCGGAGAAACCCCATCCAAGGAAGCAGAGGAAACCCTTGATGTCGCTTTTGTGCTTCATGCAGATCATGGAATGAATGCCAGCACATTCACGGCCCGGGTGGTCGTGGCCACACTCACCGATGTGTATTCGGCGGTGACAGCGGCAATTGGCGCACTCAAAGGTCCCCTGCATGGTGGCGCAAATGAGGGGGTCATTCACATGCTCCAGGAAATTGGTTCCGAAGAATTGGTGGATGACTGGGTCTCCGAGCAACTCGCCCAAAAGAAAAAAATTATGGGGATCGGTCACCGGGTTTACAAAGTGCTCGATCCGAGGGCTCCCCACCTGCGCGCCATGGCTGTACGGCTGAGCGATCAACTTGGTGAACCCAAGTGGATCCGGATGAGCGAACGCATCGCGGAAATTATGAAGGGGCGCAAAGGGCTCAATGCGAATGTCGATTTTTATTCGGCCACCGTTTACTATTCCCTCGGTATTCCCACCGATATGTTCACTCCGATTTTTGCGATTGCGCGAACCAGCGGGTGGACCGCTCACATCCTTGAGCAATTGTCTGACAATCGCCTGTATCGCCCGCTCAGCGAATACACCGGGCCGGAGGTTGGTAAAAAATTTCTCCCGATTGGAGAACGTTAGGACTTCTTCGGAATGCCAAAGATCCTTCTTGTTGAGGACAACGAGATGAACCGTGACATGTTGTCTCGGCGTCTGATCCGGCGTGGATACGAGGTGCTGATGGCCGAAGATGGGGCTGCGGGATTGCGGATGGCTGCGGAATGTCGGCCTGACCTCATTCTGATGGATATGAGTCTGCCTGAAATTGATGGATGGGAGGCCACCCGCCGCTTGAAGGCCGATGCAAATCTTTCTGCGATTCCTGTGATTGCCCTCACGGCCCATGCCATGAGCGGGGATCGGGAAAAGGCCATGGCTGCCGGGTGCGACGACTTTGACACCAAGCCCATTGAATTGGAGAGGCTGTTGGGAAAAATTCAGGAACGGCTGGGCGGTCCGGGTCAGGCTCCGTGAAGCCCGGCTCTGACAAGCAGAGCCCTCCCGATGAGGGTTTCTTGCAAGTGGGCGCGCAGGATCAAAGCCGCCCTCCGATGGAGGGTCCTGCTTGTCAGGACCGCCCATGGACAACACCCGGCTCTGAGAGCGAGCAGTGGCTCTCGACCCTGCGTCAC
>JBGSVX010000482.1:0-1702 GCA_041752795.1 Terrimicrobiaceae bacterium | reverse complement strand
CGACGTGGAATATTTTCAGACCGCATCCCTTCAATTGACTTCCGACGAAGAGGTCCCTGTAGAAGCCGATGGCGAACTTGTCGGGAATTTGCCCTGCGATTTTATCATCTCCTCCGCCAAATTGAATGTCCTGACTCCGGTTTCCCAAAAAACCGGGTGTGACTAAAATGATGTTGAACATTTCGGAGATTCGCCCGAGGCAAAACTCATCTGCCAAAAAATTGTGCCATAGGCTATGAGAATGCTCTTCCGATTTTCACTGTTTTTCTTGATTGCCGTCCTTGGATTTGTTTCACAGGCCTGCTTTGCGCGGAATCAAGAATTTCAGCGACCAAATACGTTCATTGGGAACGCGGGGTGGTCGGGGGCGCTTGAGATCTGGGTGGAATGTGGGGAGATGGCCCTTGGGAAAGGTGAGGCGATCCCTTTGCGGTTTCAATTTGTCAGCGATGGAAAGGAATTCGGTGGCGGTTTTGATCTCGGCTGGTGGTGTCCATTTTTTGAAGGGCGAACGATAACCAGGGATGGCAACCTTTATGTTTCGACTTTGGGGGGTGACTGGCGGTTCCTAAAATCAAATTCCAATGGTGGTTTTTCCTCCATGGACGGAAAATCCACAGCAACTGCCAATGGCGATAAAGTGGATCTCTCTGAAAATGGTTGGCATTACGAGTATGCTCAGGGATGGATCGTTGCAGCAACGTCTCCACAAGGGACCAGGCTGGAATGGCAATATGCGGACAATCAGCTTTCTGCCATCCGCAAAGACGGCCTGGGCTGGCTTGACATCGAACGCAGCAACCATGGCCTGCTTGCCCGGTGGGATGGGATGGTTCTGCGCTTTTCCAAAGAGATTCGTCCGGGAGGATGGGTTTGGAATATCACACCTCCCACGGGAATTTCGCGCACATTTGAAGTTCGGCAAAACCTTGGGGTCACCGAGATGCGCGCAAGCTCCGGCAAACTTCCCATCAGCAAATTTGTTTGGGAGTCAAATTCCGGCCACCTCCTTTCGGATTCAGATTTTACCTACAAAATGCAGCCGACCGACCTCGGGAAACAGATTCTTCACCGGCTGGATCAGCAGGGGGGTTCCGAATGGTATGACTACGATAGGAACCAAGGGCTTGCGATCTACAAGCGTCAGGACGGCTGCCAAGTCCAGACGTGGTATCATTTGGAGGCCGGTCCAACATATCGGAAACCATTTCAGATGGACACATTCACATCGGACTACCGATTGATCTCATCGAGGAGGCTCATTTATTCCAAAGAGGGAGACATTGAAAAGGAGTGGACGGAACCCGGGGAGGCGGTTTTCGAAGCGGATGGGGCGGTGCAATTTGTGGGGGAGAAGGAGGCGATCCGGCTCCACGGCGAAAAAGGGGTTTTGTTTGTTGATGCCAGAAAACAATGGGAATTCGAGCGTGGACGTATCCCCGGAGCGGTTCTACTCAGTCGCGAGCATTTTGAAGAAAATTTTCCAGAACTTGAAAAACAACTTCGGAGCGCTGATAAGCTCGTTATTTACTGCACAAGCCGCAACTGTGAGGACAGCAGCCTCGTTGCCACCCGCCTTGCGCAATTGGGATTCCCGTGCGTTTTGGTTTTTGAAGGGGGGTGGGCAGAATGGTGGAAGAGACACCGCTGATCACCCCGTGCCATTGGCATGCCACCACGGCGGCTCTTCGACCTGCCGATG
>JBGSVX010000481.1:0-7197 GCA_041752795.1 Terrimicrobiaceae bacterium | reverse complement strand
CGGCAATGCGGTTCTCTTTCAGGAGCCCGGCAATAATGCCTCCGGGGATTCCCCTCGCCCTGAAAACCTGGATCAACCGGGCGGCGTGCATGGTGGGATCGTGCATCCAAAACACGTTGAGATGATAACCCAATTCGGCGGCCCTCATCCGACACCCTTTCACAAAAACCGGAATGGTGGGATGATTTGAAAATGCGTTCCTATCCTGGTTCGCATTGATTAAAGCGAGAGTTGAGCGGAACCGCTGGGTGCCCCCCGCATGCAGTCTGGCCATCAACTCCCCAACCACAGGGTTTCTCCGGTATCCCATGCCCGAGGCAATTTTTGAAATCCGAACCCGCGTTTTCTCCGGAATCTGGGGATCGTTCCTGAGGGCCAGAGAAACCGTGTTTTTTGATACCCCGGCCTCACGCGCCACATCATTCATGGATACCGGATTCATTGCTTCAACATTACTGTCAAGTAACTTGGCGGTTTACATACTCCTGTTCAATCTCTTTTGTGTGGAGAATGAACTTCTCCCTTGGAATTGATTATGGAACCAATTCGGTACGGGCCTTGGTGGTTCGGTGTTCCGATGGCAAAGAGATTGCATCCTGTGTGGTGGGGTATGCCTCTGGAAAGCAGGGGGTTCTCCTTGAAGGACGGGATCATCATCTGGCCCGTCAGCACCCGGGCGATTATCTGGCCGGCTTGGAAGCGGGCGTTCGAGGGGCGCTGACACAGGCCGCGAAAACCAAGGGGTTTCGTGCGGACCGGGTCATTGGAATCGGAGTGGACACCACCGGATCAAGTCCCATTCCAGTCGATGCCACCAATCGTGCGCTGGGCATGCTTTCGAAATGGCGCAAAAACCTAAATGCCCAATGCTGGCTCTGGAAAGATCACACCAGTTGGCAGGAGGCCGCTCGGATCACAGAACTCGCCGCCAAACACCGGCCTCAGTTTATTGCCAAATGCGGGAACACGTATTCCTCGGAATGGTTCTGGAGCAAAATCTGGCATTGCCTCAAAGCCGACCCTGCGGTTTTCGATGCCGCCTATTCCTGGGTTGAGCTATGTGATTGGATTCCTTCGATTCTCGCCGGGGTGGGGGACCCACGGGAAATTCGCCGGGGGGTCTGCGCCGCCGGTCACAAGGCACTTTATTGCGATGAGTGGGGCGGCCTGCCGGACAAAAAATTCCTTTCGAAGTTGGACCCCAAGTTGGCCGCGCTGCGCGACCGGCTCTATGAGACAGCCTTTGATGCGACGGCTCCGGCCGGGAGCCTGTGCGAAGAGTGGGCGGATCGCCTTGGCTTGAAACCCGGGATCCCGATTGCCATTGGCGAGATGGATGTGCATTACGGAGCCATCGGGAGTGGAATTGCTGAGGGCACTTTGGTGAAAGTGATTGGTACCTCAACCTGCGATTGTGCCGTGGTGCCCGCTGACAAAAGTGTGGCCGACATTCCCGGAATTTGCGGAATTGTCAAAGGAGCGATCCTTCCCGGATTTCATGGCATCGAAGCCGGACAATCTGCGGTTGGTGACATTTTTAAATGGTGGATTGAAACGGTCTGCGGAGGAGATAACGCTCTTTACAACAAACTCGAGAAGGAAGCGGCCCGACAGGCACCGGGCCAAAGCGGACTGCTCGCCTTGGACTGGAACAATGGAAACCGGACCATCCTGGTCAACCCCATGCTTTCAGGTCTCATTGTCGGCACGACCCTTCACACAAACCAGGCCGAAATTTACCGCGCCTTGATTGAGGCCACCGCTTTTGGAGCCCGGGCGATCATTGAACGTATCGAGGAATACGGTGTTCCAGTGAAGCGCATCGTCTGCGCCGGCGGCATCGCGGAAAAAAGTCCGCTTCTCATGCAAATCTACGCCGATGTGACCGGTCGCACGATGCTCGTCGCAGGTTCGAGTCAGGCCTGCGCCCTCGGTTCCGCGATCTCCGCAGCAGTCCTCGCCGGCGAACATCCTGACTTTGCCACCGCTCAGAAGGTCATGACCTCCCTGAAGCCCGTGAAATACTCGCCACGTCCGGCTGAGCGCAAAACCTACAATGATCTTTATCGTCTTTACCGTCAGATGCACGATGCTTTCGGTGGGGTCAATAAATCTGCGGACCTCTCAGCCCTGATGCCCGCACTGCTAAAAATCAAAAACCGCATTCGCTGATTTTCTTAAAACTCAACCAAATCCAATCCATATGTATCTCCCACTCGGCACTTATTCCCCTGACATCAAACTCGGCCTTGTTTCCGCTTCGCGAAATTGTTTTCCCCGGGAACTCTCGGATGAACGCACCCAACGATTGCTCAAAGCCGCCAAAGCCGCCGGCATCGAACTCATCACCCCGGTTGGGGAATCCGCTATCATTGAAACCAAAGATCATGCGCTGGAAGCGGTTCGTCAGCTCAATGAGGCCGGTTGTGACGCCGTGGTGTTTTATCTTGGGAATTTTTCACCGGAAATCGAGGACGCATGGTTCATCAAGAACTTTCCGGGTCCTGTGATGATGTTGGCGGCGGCTGAGGAGTCCGGCTCCTCGCTTCTGCAAAAGCGCGGGGATGCCCTTTGCGGGCTACTCAGCGCCGTTCTCGGTGTGAGCAAGCGCGGCCTGCTCTCGAAGGTTCATATTCCTGAGGTGCCTGTCATCAGCGCGGAGGAGGGAGTTCTTGAAATTGCCAACTTCCTCAAAATTGCCAAAATCGTTAAAGGCACAAAAAACGCGACGGTCGGTCTGTTCGGTCCCCGGCCACGGGACTTTGAGACCTGCAATTACAATCTCGCCTCGGTGAATTCGATCGGGGTTGAGGTCGAGGAACTCGGGCTGTTTGATCTGCAAAACGAAATCAAACGCATCCGGGAATCGGAAGGCGCCGATGAGATTGCCTCAGAGATGAAAAAGGAAACTCCAAGCATTCCTGATGACAAAGATTTTGTCGGACGTTTGTCCACCTATGAAAAAGCGGTCAAATCGTTCCGTGATCGTCTCAAGCTCTCCGGTGCGGCAACCCAGTGCTGGAGCGAACAGGAATTCAGCCTCAAGCATGTGCCGTGTTACATCAACGGACGCATGGCCCAGGGCGGATTTCCGATTGCCTGCGAAAATGACTGCTATTCCCTCATCGCGGAATTGTTGGCCCAATACGCCTCGGACAATGCCGTCGCCATCCTCGACATCAATCACAGCATTCCCAAAGATCTGCATGACAGCCTTAAGCAATACCCGATCAAAGACATGGTCGGCATGTTCCATTGCGGCAACGCAGCTCCAAAACTTCTGAAAAATCCGGAGATGAAATATCAGGTGATCATGAAGCGCCTCATGGAGCCCGAGACCCCTGCCGACATCACACGCGGCACGCTGGAGGGTCAGTTCATCGGCTCTCCGATCACGGTCGTTCAAGTGCATGGAGTTGGCGACAAAATGCGCGCCTACATCATCGAAGGCCACTTCCTCGACCTCGATCCAAAAACTTTTGGAGCAACCGGCACCGCCTACCTGCCGGGCTTCAGCCGGTTCTACCGTCATGTCCTACTCGGACGTTTCCACCATCACGCCGCCGTGGCCTTCAGTCATTGCGGAGCAGCCCTCTTCGATGCCTTTAAACTCCTTGGCTTCGCCGAGGTTTACACACCCAATCCCAAGTGTGTTCCGTATCCCGGCGAGAATGTTTTTCGCGGAATGCTGAAAGCCAAATGATTCATGAACTGTGAAGCCCTGAGAGCCGAATGCTGCGAGGCGAATCTTTTGTTGCCTAAATGCGGGTTGGTGGACCTGACGTTTGGCAATGTGAGCGTCTGTGATCGCGATCTGGGGGTTTTTGCCATCAAACCCAGCGGGGTGGCCTACGAATCCCTTGTGCCCTCGGATATTGTCGTTTTGGACCTCGAAGGCCGGGTCGTGGAAGGCTCGCTTCGACCCTCCTCGGACACTCCGACCCACCGCCGGCTGTTTCTCGGGTTTCCCGAAATCCGCTCGGTCGTGCACACGCACTCACGTCATGCCGTCGCCTTCGCACAATCGGCCCGGGAAATTCCGCTCCTTGGAACAACCCACGCCGACTATTTCCGTGGCCCGGTTCCCGTAACCCGCCCCCTCACCGAACAGGAAGTTAATGCAGACTACGAATGGGAGACCGGAAATGTGATCGTCGAACGTTTTGCCGGAATCAACCCGCTCGAAATCCCCGCTGTGCTGGTCCGGAATCACGGCCCGTTCACATGGGGCTCCTCCGGACTCAAAGCCATCGAAGTCGCGCAAGCCCTGGAAATCGTCGCTGACATGGCACTTATAACCCTGACCCTCGATCCCCAAAGTGCCCCGCCTGCAGATTTTCTGAGAGACAAACATTTCCTCCGGAAACACGGCGCCTCCGCGTACTACGGCCAAAAAAGCTGATCCCCGTGACATTGGCTTGCCACTACGGCGGCTCTTCGACCAGCCAATGATCCCCAACCGGGATAAGCCTGAAGCGGGGTTTAGGAGCCTTTTTTTTCCGCGGATCCCACGGAGAGGCACGGATGAAGAGGGATGAAGAAGGATAGGAGGGCTCCGTTGCAAACACGGGTGCAGGAAAAATTTCTTCCGGGAATTCCCCGAAGGGGATCAAATCGCTCAGCCCAGGGTTGTCCGCCGCGGCGGACTACCCTGGGAATTGTATCAACCGCCCATCAACCCCATCGGGGTTGTATCCCGTTTCGATGTCCCAATCGGAGTCATCAGAATTTTGTCATGGACCATCCAAACCCCTTTGATCCTGTACTCCGCAATTCAATTCACCATGAAGTTTATCAAGAGCATGAAGTTCAATGCATTAAGCAAAGGCAGGGCATCCATCTCATTCATCCAATGGACAGGCATGTCCGCCTGATCATACCGGGTTTCTGAAATTCTTCCCTTCATGTACTTCATGCTCTTCATGGTAAACATGGGTGTTTTCTGACATTCCAACTGCGGGATTTAGGTTGATCTGAAACTTGGCGTGTTTGAATTGAGGAGGACGTTGCTTTATCATCAAAGCTGACCTCTATTGAATCGTGACCAAAAAACACGTTGTCATCCTTGGTGGTGGGTTTGCCGGCCTTGAGTGTGCGAAGCAACTGCGCAATGCAGATATCCGCGTCACCCTTGTGGATCGCTGGAACCATCACCTTTTTCAACCGCTGCTCTACCAAGTGGCCACGGGCGGATTGGCAATGACCGAGATCGCACAGCCATTGCGCAGTATTCTGTCATCCCACAAAAACGTCACTACGATCATGGGCGATGTGGTTGGAATCGACCTCCCCTCGAAAAAGGTCATGCTCAAAGATCGAGCCATCGAGTATGATTATCTGGTCATCGCGCTCGGAGCCAGGACCAGCTTTTTTGGCCACAACGATTGGGAAAAATTCACGTTCGGTCTCAAAAGCCTCGATGATGCAATGGCCATCCGCAAGGCCGTGTTGCTGGCGTATGAAAAGGCGGAATCCGCAGGGGATGCAGGTGAAGTTGAGAAGCTTCTCACCATGGTGGTCGTCGGGGGAGGCCCAACGGGTGTGGAGATGGCCGGTTCGCTTGCAGAACTTTCCCGTGTCGTCCTGAAAGACGATTTCCGCCACATTGACCCCACCCGTGCAAAAGTGCATTTGATCGAAGCAGGGCCAAAATTGTTGCCCATGTTTCCTAGCAAACTCTCCGAATACACACGTGAGCGCCTCGAATCGATGGGTGTCACCGTGCATCTGAACTGCCCGGTCAAAGACGTTGGTGACGGATACGTCATTGCCGGAGACAAGCGAATCGAGACCGGGATCATCGTTTGGGGAGCCGGCGTGGAAGCCAGCGGAATTTCACGCACCCTCAGTGGCATTCCATTGGATCGCGCGGGACGCATTGAAGTCCTGCCCGACCTGAGCCTTCCCGGCCACCCTGAAGTCTTTGCAGCGGGCGATATTGTTTCTTTGACTGATATAAACGGCGTGAAAGTGCCCGGTGTTTCTCCCGCTGCGATTCAGATGGGAGACTTTATCGCGCGCTCCATTCAGGATGAAAACTCTGATGCAAAACGCCCTGCCTTTGCGTATTGGGACAAAGGAAGCATGGCCACAATCGGACGCAGTGCTGCCGTGGTTAGCGTCGCCGGCATTCAAATGCGCGGATTCATCGCATGGCTCATGTGGCTCTTCGTGCATCTCATATTCCTCATGAATATGCGCAACCGTTTCTCAGTCTTCTTACACTGGGTCTGGTCCTACTGCACCTGGGAACGCGGCGCACGCGTCATCCAGTCTTCCCGCGATCCGTGACTCTTGCGCCTCGGAAGCCGGCGATTGAATTCAGCAAACAATCTTAAGCATGGAATCTCAGCCTCACACCCAATGATCGGCCTGCCGACTTGGAACTCGGCAAGCAAGCCCTCCAGGGTTAAACCCAAAAACCGAATTCGAACCACGGATTTCACGGATAAACGCGGATTACCAATGCCTTATCAAAACGGAGAGGTTCACCAAAGAGGTGGATGCTTCTTTGCATCAAATCACGCTGAAATGTGTTCTATCCGTGATCTCCGCGACATCCGCGGTTCATTCCCAATTTCCTTTTCAGGTTAAAGAGCAGAAAACGATCATGTCCAGATCGATGCGGGCTTCCAAAGGCTCGGCATACGCTCATATCGGCTCAAAATACAGTTATTTTCTGAGCTGCAATGCTGTAGTTTGCGGCTCAACGGCAATTTTCCCCATCGCTGACCACAGAGATGCCTTCCCCACATCCCCTATGGAAGCTCCCGAAAATCGGGCCGTCAGGACCTTTGTGACCCAGAATCCGGTATATCCCGGCATGTATTCGGGTGTATTCGGGTATGATCCGGACAGATTCCCTTCAGATCTTGTCCGAGTTGGCCGTCAAGATCCTGGATTATGGGCGAGACCATGGCCGCGTCACCACGCGCGACATGGTGCGCGAAACCGGCGCCAGCCCCAACACCCTCAAAGCCACATTCACCTCACTGGTGAAAAAGGGCCTGCTGGTGCGCCACGGCGGTGGCCGATCCACGTGGTATGCGTTGACGTGATCCAAAAACTCCTTCTCACTCCTTGGCCTCACCCCACCATCACCAGACGCACAGACTCCGCCGGCCCCCTTCGCTATTCCCAACTTGGAACAGTCAATGGGGTCGGGCCTGAATGGCGCTAAGATAAGGAAGATTTGGG
>JBGSVX010000480.1:0-3516 GCA_041752795.1 Terrimicrobiaceae bacterium | reverse complement strand
CGATACACCCACCACCCTTGGAGACCGTTTGCCAGAAATGTCCGGCATGGGGAGGATGCGAACGGAATCCGTGTGGACACTCCGGACATCAATTACCGGCCGGAATCCGGAAGAGATGGTTGGTGGGTTCCCGGCGAAGTCAACGTCGGCATTCCCTACAAGTGGGGCGGGTATGATGATATCGAAGACTTTGACAGCAACATTGTCGAGGGTCATTCGGCTGGCGATGTTTCAACCCCCGCCAAACGTATGGCGGACAATGACGTAGTCAGTAAATCAGCTTCCGGGGTGGATTGTTCGGGTTTTGTGTCCAAGTGCTTGAAGCTGCCATTCCACCACGACTCCGCCATGTTGCCCTCAGTTTGCGATCAATTGCCGGGCTTCAATGACCTTCGGCCCGGCGACCTTCTGAATATCCCGAGAAAGCATGTTCTCCTTGTTGCCGGGTGGTCCAGAAAGGATCGTTCCTGGCTGTTGTATTACGAAACGGGCGGAATTCCTGATTGGAAACCTGCATTAAAAGAAGCTCCCTTACAGGCTCTCATCGCATTGGGGTACACAGCGTTGAGATATCGGGGAATGTCAAGGGAAGAGGTCCCCTCTGGAAAAGAAGTGCTGACCAGATCGGCCCGCAGCGCGGTAGTTCGGGTAAGTAACCCGGTGATTGGCGAACCGTAGCTGCCGCCTGTGCCTCGGTGAGTGTCATCGGGGCCTTTTGCTTTTTGTGCTATCGGGCGGCGCATCCTCACGAATCACTGAGAGTGCCGTTTCTTCCTGTCGGCTGAACCATTGGCGGAGTTCCGCTCCATCGTTGATATGCGGGCCCGAATGGGGATGAATGGCGGCCCATCGGCGGGTGTTCTCGCAAATGCGGGCGATATCATCCCCGGCTTCACTCGCCAGGGCGTCCTTAGTCTGCCAAAGTTCCTCAAGGATTGGATGATTCTTCGCTTTCATAGCTCCATTGTCCCATCAATTCGAGTGGGGTGCAAACTTTTGGCAAATTCCAACCTTGCCGGGCAGCCTCGCGCTCCAATCGACGCAGGATCTGCGCGTTCGCCAGATGGCGACAGTTCCAAGTGAGTAGGTAGTCCGCCGCTGCAAGAGTGGCCACGGCAAGATGCACGGCATCCACCTTGGCGGACCGTGGCAAAGACCCGGTGGCAATAAAATGGAGCGCCAACTCTGCGGCGGCGGGACTTGTTGGCAGCGTCGGCAAGCCAGCCAACGCTTCCAACCTGAGTTGCGCCTGCCGGGCGTCACCACGCGCGGCTTCCATCAAGGTTTCATCGGAGGTGACACAGGCGAAATCCGCACGCCTCCAGCGCCACCAATCCCGCGATACTTGCTGATTGCCTGCGACGCTCACGTCCCGGCTCGGGTCGGCAACAAGCAGGCTTACAAAACTGGTTTCGATGTAAACGATCTCTTTCATGGAACAACCTTTTGGTAGTGAAAATCACCCCTCCGTCACCTGCCCGTTCATCAGCATCAGCTAGTCGCGGAGTTGGGTGAGCTCTTGGTTTTGCTGACTCACATTGTATATCTTACCCCCAGCAACAATCGTTCACAGCCTCAGTCCATTAAACCCGCAGGAAGCGGGCTTATTTCATTCGATTGAACGAGGCTTGGAGGATTTCCAGGTCTGATGCGTCCCCGACTTTTTCGCGCGAAGCCTTGATCCATTTTTGCTCGAGGGCATTTTTGGTTGGGCGGGCGGCGTCATAGAAGACGCCGAATAGGCCCGGGAACGGGAGGTTTGCCAGTTTGTAGGCGGCGATTTCGTCGGTGACGTCATGGCGTTCTTCGTCCTCCGGCGTGCCGTCCCATGTTTTTTCGTTAATCAATTGGAAAGTGCCACCCTTGCGGGGGTTGGCGGGATCAAAGGCGCCGGGAAAAAATTCCACGCACTCGGAGAGGATTTCAACCACGGAAAAACCATCATGGTCGTGGGCGCGCTCCATCATTTGGATCATGTGATTCACCTGGGTGGCATGACTTCGTGCGACAAAGGTGGCGCCTGCGGTGATGAGTTTTTTGATGGGATTGACCGGTTGATCGATGGCTCCGATGGGATCCGTTTTCGACCGGTAGCCGATGGGCGAGGTTGGCGACGTTTGTTTTTTTGTGAGCCCATAAACAAAGTTGTCCATGATCACATAGGTGAGGCGAATGTTTTTGCGGGCTCCGTGTTCGAGGTGGTTTCCGCCGATTGAGAAGCCGTCGCCGTCTCCCCCGAAGAGGAAGACGTGGGTGTCCGGGCGGGAGAGGCTCACGCCGGACGCAAATGGCACGGCGCGTCCGTGGATGAAATGGGCTCCGTGGGTGTTGACGAAATACGGAAACCGGGACGAGCATCCAATGCCGGCGAGAGTGACGATGTTTTGATGTGGAAGCTGATGTTTTTCCAGCATCTTGTAAAATGATGCGAGCACGGCAAAATCGCCACATCCCGGACACCATGTCGGGTGATCGGCGGTCAGCGCTTTTTTGGTGAGGGGAATGGTTGGGGTGGCACTCATGGTTTTAGAACATGATTCAAAATTTCCCGGACCCGGTATGTGAGACCATCGGTTTTGGTGAGGCTTTCGATGCGCGGATCGCAATATCTGCTGCGAAGCATGGAAGCGAGCTGACCATAGCCGTAGAGGCCCTGATCATTCATTTCGACAACAACCACTCGGCGGAACTTTTGGAAAATTTTGTCCAGGTCGTTTGGCAGGGGGTTGATGTGGCGGAGGTGAATGGCACCAATTTGCCATCCCTCGGTGCGGGCAATTTTTACGGCCTCATGAATTGGTCCGTAAGTCGATCCCCAGCCAACCATGAGAATGTCGCCTTCCTGTTCTCCATAAATCTGCGGAGTCGGCAGGCTTTCCGCGAGTGCTTGCAATTTGGACCGGCGTTTGGCGGTCATGGCCACATGAAGTTTGGCGCTTCCCGTGGGGTGTCCGTATTCATCATGTTCCAATCCCGTGACGACCGGGTATTTGCTTCCCTCGGGCATCGGAGTTCCCGGGGGAGCATGTTGGGTGATGGCACTCAGCGCATAGGGTTTAAAATCCGGTTCGCGGGGTGAAAGATCGAGGCTTGGCAGTTGCATCAGGGCTGGCAAATCGGGCTCATCAAAAGCTTCGATGCGGGTGGCCAGCGAGGCATCACTCAAAATAAAAACCGGTGTGCTGAAGTCGCGTGCGATGCGGGCGGCCTCCAGCGCGATGTAAAAGCAATCCTCCACGGTTTTTGGTGCGAGCACGACGCGGGGACTGTCGCCATGACCTCCATAGACGGCCTGATACAGATCGCTTTGCTCCACGTTGGTCGGAAGACCGGTGCTCGGGCCACCCCGTTGGACATTGATAATGAGAAGGGGAATCTCCGCCATGGAGGCCCAGCCGATCGCCTCGGTCTTCAGAGAAATGCCGGGGCCTGCACTTCCGGTCACAGCCAGATGTCCGGAATAAGAAAATCCGAGTGCCAACGAAACGGCGGCGAGTTCGTCTTCGGCTTGCACAA
>JBGSVX010000479.1:0-3467 GCA_041752795.1 Terrimicrobiaceae bacterium | reverse complement strand
CAGTTTTTTGAATTAAAAAAAGGCGTTCAAATTGTGATCGGAACCCCGGGCCGTCTCATTGACCACATCGAGCGCGGAACCCTTCACCTGGATACTGTCAAAGTGGTGATCCTTGATGAAGCAGATCGCATGCTGGATATGGGCTTCCGCGAGGACATCGAAAAAATTCTCGACGCCACTCCAAGTGAACGCCAAACAGTTTTTTTCTCAGCGACAGTCTCGAAGGCCATCCGCGAACTGATCAATCGCTACGCCAAAGATCCGGTCAGCGTGCGTATCGAACAAAAGGAAGTCTCCGCCCCGGCCATCGAACAGTGGTTCTATGAAACCCACTCACGCGCAAAAGTGGAGGCACTCACCCGGCTCATCGATTTTCATGGTTTCAAGCTGGGCATCATTTTTTGCAACACGCAGCGCATGGTGGATGAGTTGGCAGACCTGCTGATTGGTCAGGGTTTTGCCGCAGATCGTTTGCATGGCGGAATCCCGCAGGCTCAGCGTACGCGGGTGATGAACAAATTTAAAAAGAGTGAATTTGAATTTCTTGTGGCGACCGATGTGGCGGCGCGTGGCATTGATGTGGATGATCTCGAACTGGTGGTGAATTACGATCTGCCCTATGACGCGGAAGATTACGTTCATCGCATTGGTCGCACCGGACGCGCCGGCAAGCGGGGCATGGCGGTCACATTTGTTTCGGGCCGCGAAATTTACAAACTTCAGTTCATCGAGCGTTTCACTAAAACCAAAATTCAGCGGGGCAAGTTGCCGACTGCTGGCGAAGTGGAAGAAAGGCGAACCGACAACCTCCTGGACAAAGTCCGCAGCACGTTGGAAACCGGAGATTGGAAACCATCCCTGACCGTTGTGGACCGTTTGCTGGAAGAGGGTATCAGTTCGACGGACCTCGCAGCGACACTGTTTCATCTCCTTGCCGGCGGACCGGAAAATGCCCCGGTGGTCAAAAAGGACCCGGAACCATCATTCGCAGATTCCTCCTCCCGTCGCTCTCCTGACAGACCCAAGAAGGAATATGCCGATTCTCGTCCGGAACGCAGCGAACGTCCACCGCGTCCTGAACGTCCGGAACGCAAAGATTGGTCAGAACGCCCGGAACGTGCAGAACGTCCAGAACGAGCGGAACGATATGACCGCCCGGAACGCGAAGACCGTGGAGATTCCCGCACACCTTTTTTGAAAAAGCCATCGCCCGGCAAACTCTGGGTCAGTGTGGATGTGGGCAAAGACTCGGGATTCGGCCCTCGGGAAATCGTGGACCTCTTTTCGCAAGGTGCCGGACTCGACGGACGCAATGTCGGGACCATCGAACTGACCCCCGGAACCTCCTACGTTCAAGTGCCAGACACTTTTGCCAAGGGGCTCTCAGGCGCCGGAAATACGATCACGCATCAGGGAAGCCGGGTCACGATTCGCAAAGTCGCCTCGCCGACTTTCGCTTCGACGGATCGCCCAAAATCCCACTTCGAAAAGAAAAAGTCGTTCCGCGACAAACGGCGCTGATTCGAAAAAATGACCCTCCCGCACTTGGAATCATACCACCTCCATAAATGAATGGACTCAGAACATCGGCAGGATGCCGATGCCACGTGGCATTGGCTTCCAGCCAATGATCCAAACAATTCAAGGATATGGAAGCAGTTCATGGGTTGGAGGGACTCCCCTCGGTTCGTGCCGGATTTATCGGGCGAATCCCGAGCATTGATGTGGACGGCGAACGCGAGGAGGTGCTTGCCAGACTTTGGAAGGATCAGCGTCAGGCCGCAGATCGTGAAGGGTTTGCAGGGATGCCCTTTGCCATCGCGGAACAGGTTCATGGCAATCTCGTGGTGCCGGTTGATAACTCAACGACTTATCCCGTTCCAGGAGCTGACGGGCTAATCACTTCAACCCCCGGACTCTGCCTTGCCATCTATGTGGCAGATTGTGCCGCCGTCTACCTCGCAGATCGCAAGGGGCGAGCTATCGGGCTCGTTCATTCAGGGAAAAAAGGTACGGAGCAACAAATATCCGTGAAAGCCGTCGAGGCACTTCAACACACATTCGGCGTGGAACCCGGCGACTTGGTTGCCTCCATCTCGCCATGCATTCGGCCACCTCACTACGAATGGGATTTCTCCGCCGAGATTGTCCGTCAATTGCAGGAGGCCGGGGTTCAGTCGGTGAACGATGACCGGATATGCACCGCCTCATTTCCGGAACGCTACTATTCCTACCGCCGCGAAAAGGGCCGCACCGGCCGCATGCTCGCCCTTCTTGCCATTTCAGGCTAGGACCCTTCAGAGGTTCACGGCGAGGTTTTCTGGTTTTCACAGTCCGATTTTCCTCTTACATTTATTTTCATGAGCAGTCAGGACATCCGCTGGATTCAGCGTTATGACAATTTTACCAAAGCGGTGAAGCAGCTCACGCGATTCCTTGAAAAGAACGATCTCAATGAGATGAAGGAGCAGGGGCTGATCCAATGTTTTCAATACACTTATGAGCTTGCCTGGAAGGTGTTAAAGGACTTTTTTGAGGATCAGGGAGAGATGTATGTGATGGGTATTCGAGATGCCTTCCGTTTGGCCTTCAATAGGGGCTTGATCAACGATGGCGAGGTCTGGATGGACATGATCAAGAGCCGGGCACTAACCAGTCACACCTATAATGAGGAGACGGCCCGCATGGTCATCCAAAGCATTCGTAGCGGGTTCTTTGAGGAATTTGTGAAGCTGCAGGCCCGTTTCGAAAACCTCAAGCAACAGGCTTCATGAGTGCTGGCAGTTTCGGTTTGTCCGCCGATACCATCGAGAAAATTTGTGATGTGCTTGCCGCGTATCCGCAGGTTGATCGCGCCATTCTTTATGGCTCTCGAGCGAAGGGAAACCATAGGAACGGTTCGGACATTGATTTGACCCTTTTTGGCGAGGCGGTGAGTTTCAACGACCTGCTGAAAATTATGACGGAGATGGATGACCTTCTGCTTCCCCAAACGATGGATCTTTCGATTTTTCGAATGATCGATCATGAGGGACTGCGTGGTCACATCGAGCGAGTGGGGCAGGAGTTTTATCGCCGGCAGAACGCTGGTGCCCTGCAGAAATCCCATTCTTTTTAAGGTCTTTGCCTCCCGGGCAAGGTGCTCAAATATGAATCGCGTGGCCACCGGCTGCGTGAGCGGCTTCGTGGATGGACTCCGTGAGGGTGGGGTGGGCGTGTATGGTGGAGATGATGTCATCAATGGTGGCTTCCATGGTGATGGCGAGCCCCATTTCGGCAATCATTTCCGTGGCGTCCGCGCCAAGGATGTGGGCACCTAAAATTTCGCCGTGTTCCTCACCGACAATGAGTTTGACGAAGCCTTCGCTGTCACCGACGGCGAGTGCTTTGCCACTGGCGAGGAATGGGAATTTTCCAATTTTGAATTTGAGGCCCTTTTCCTTGGCTGCCCGTTCTGTGAGGCCGAC
>JBGSVX010000478.1:0-2167 GCA_041752795.1 Terrimicrobiaceae bacterium | reverse complement strand
ATTTCATCGAATCATTGCAGGGTTTATGGCGCAAGGGGGAGACCCTCTGACCAAAGACCCGGACAAGGAATCCGCCTATGGAACCGGAGATCCCGGCTACAAAATCCCAGCAGAATTCAATGCCCGGAAACATGAACGCGGGGTTGTTTCCATGGCAAGGTCGGCTGATCCGAATTCTGCGGGGAGTCAGTTCTTTTTGATGTTGGGCACAGCACCTCATTTGGATGGGCAATACACGGGTTTTGGGAAAGTGACCGGAGGCGTGGAGGTTTTGGACAAAATCGAGAAGGTGCGGGTTGTGCCAAATGCGATGGGCGAGCCCAGCAAGCCGACCGAACGCGTGGTCGTGGAAAGCATCAAAATCGTGCCGGCCTCCAAAAAGTCGAAGGACTGAATTCCGGCTTTCCTCACGAGGGAATCCGGTTTAACACGTTTGGCCAATGCCTTGTACTGATAACAAACTCACCGTGGGCCTCGTGCAGAACCGCTGCTCGGAGGATCTCGCGGCCAATTTCGCAGCCGCCGAACGGGGCATCCGCGAAGCCGCGGCGAAGGGAGCTTCCCTTGTTTGTCTTCAGGAACTCTTCGGGTCGGTTTACTTTTGTCAGGTCGAAGACCACAAGTATTTCGAACTGGGCGAAACAATCCCCGGCCCCTCAACCGACCGCCTGGGAAAACTTGCCGCCGAACTCAAGGTGAGCATTATCGCTTCACTGTTTGAACGCCGCTCCGCCGGGCTCTACCACAACACGGCAGCGATCATTGGCCCGGACGGCAACCTCCTCGGGAAATATCGGAAGATGCACATTCCCGATGATCCCCTCTTTTACGAAAAATTTTATTTTACTCCGGGAGATTTGGGGTTTTTGGCATGGGATATCGGCAAGGTGAAAATTGGTGTCTGCGTGTGTTGGGATCAGTGGTATCCCGAAGCCGCACGACTCACGGCCCTGCGCGGCGCTCAAATCCTGTTTTATCCCACAGCAATCGGTTGGCATCCCTCGGAAAAAGCAGCCCATGGGATCCGTCAGCACGCCTCATGGGAAACAATCCAACGAGGTCATGCCATCGCCAATGGCTGTTATGTGGTGGTGCCGAACCGGACCGGTCATGAAGCCCCGGATGGCGGCGATGGCATTGAGTTTTGGGGTCAGAGTTTTATCTGTGACCCAGCGGGTCAAATCATCGCAAAAGCTGGGATTGACGAAGAGACCGTGTTGGTCGCGGAGGTGGACCTCGGGCTAGTGGAGACCCAGCGCACCCACTGGCCATTCCTGAGGGACCGACGCATCGACACTTACGGTGATATCACACGCCGGTTCATTGACTGACCCATGAGTCTTCCGAACCGCAGTGTCGTGTCCTTTGCTGAGGGACTCTCTCATCAACCCTCCCGATCTTTGGAAGAAGCCATCTCCGGGGCGACTGCCAACCTGCTCAACCAGCAACGCCCGGATGGGCACTGGGAAGCCGAGTTGCTTGTGGACAGCACGCTCTGCTCCGATTACGCCCTCGCCATGCATTGGATGGGCGAGGTGGACAAAGACCTCGAAAAAAAATGCTGCGATCATATCCGGAGCCGGCAATTGCAGGATGGCGGCTGGAATATTTTTATTGATGGACCCAGTGAGATCAATGCCTCGGTGAAGGCGTATTTTGCGCTGAAGCTGGCCGGCGACTCGCCGGAAGCACCATGGATGCGCGAAGCGAGGGCCAACATCCTGCGCCTTGGCGGCATCCCCCAGATGAATACTTACGGGAAGCTTTACCTCGCCATGTTGGGTCAGTTTCCATGGCAATTCCTCCCCGCCATTCCTCCCGAAATTTTTCTTTTGCCGAATTGGTTCTTTTTCAATCTGGCAGAAATGTCGTCATGGACCCGCGCCATCGTCGCTCCTCTGACAATCCTGAATCATTTCAAACCCACCCGCGCACTGCCTCAGGACAAACAACTCCATGAGTTGTATCCCGCCGGGATGGAAAACACGGACCTCTCCCTGCGCAAGGATCCCCGCTTCTGGGCATGGCGTAATTTTTTCCTGCGCTGTGACAGCCTCCTGAAAATTTATGACAAACTGCCGGTGCATCCGCTGCGTCAGCGTGCGGTCAAAGCCGCCGAAACATGGATGGTCGAGCGCATGGGCGAAGGCAGCGAGGGCCTCGCCGC
>JBGSVX010000477.1:0-1820 GCA_041752795.1 Terrimicrobiaceae bacterium | reverse complement strand
GTCCTTGGGGTGGCCGTGGCCTTTCTGGCTGCGACCCTGATCCCACTGCCTGCAAAATCGTTGCCTCACGAGGTGGCGGGCCAACCTGCTGCGTGGGATGCCATGGAACAGCGCATTGAAGAGGTCAAAGCTGCAGAAATTGTGGAGCCCCAGGCCATGGAAGAGCTGGAGGCTGCACTTCAGGCACTTCAAGCCAAACCGGAAAACGACTGGTTCTCCCACGAGAGTTTGGAAACCACCGATCACCTCCAAGAATCTACCGAGGCGGCGCTCTCGGAGCTTGCCAGGAATCTTGAGTCCGCCCTCGCGGCCATGGATGTTTCCCGCCAATTGGAGTCCGCCCAAATGGCGGCCCTCTCGCCGGAATTACAAAAAATCAGCTCCGAGGCCCTCAAAGGCCTGGCCTCAGGCTCCATGCCACTCAACGAAAAAATGCTCTCCGATCTCAAGGGGCTGGACCCCTCCACCCTTCGCCAACTCAGTGCGGAAGAATGGGAAAAAATCAAAGCAAAGATGAGTCAGGGAATCTCCACCTGCTCAAACGGTTTCTCGTCCGGAGACAAGGCCGGTGACGCGTTGATGGCTGTCGTGCTGGCTTCTCAAGGCGGTGTGTCCCGAGGGCCGGGGTCAGCACCACTCGCCCTCAAGGACTCAGAAACCAATCTGAAAACCCAATCCATGGAGCGCTTGGAAAACTCCGACCTCAGTCATGCCGCCCTCGGTGACCTTGTGGGGCTTGGCACCGGAGAGCATAAAGTGGATGAAAGCACCTCAGGAGCGGCTGGGACACTTGCAAACCCCTCAGCATCCGGGGATTCCCCCTCCAGCTTGAATGCGTCCCCTTCTGAACAAAAAGTCCTTCAGCAATTTTTTCGCTGAACCTTTAACGCCCAGCGTGACCACCCACATTGCCAACCCGGATTGAGACGAGTCATTCAAAAAGCTTCTGATTTCATGCCCATTCACCCCGGAGTAAAAGTTCTCTGTGCGCTGATTCTTTCGTCTACTGCGCTTGTTGCAGAGCCGGTCGGAGGCCGTCTCCAAAAATTTGAAGGTTGTAAAATGGTGGAAGCTGATTGGGCGGATGGAGACAGTTTTCCGGTGCGTCTGCCGGACGGCAAAGAAATCACCGTTCGGCTGTATGGTGCGGATTGTTTGGAAATGCATGTCCATGACGACAATGATGCCCAGCGACTTCGCACCCAGCGCCGGTATTTTGGAATAAGATCAGAGGACCCCTCTTCTGGCATCGCCAAGGCAAAAGAGTTTGGCAGCATGGCCGCTGCATACACCAAACAAATGCTGGCGATGCCATTCACCATTCACACCTCCTTTGCAGATGGTCGTGGTGATGCCCGCTACCAAAGATACTATGCTTTTGTCGAAACCCACGATGGAAAGGACCTCGCTTCGGAATTGGTTCGTGCCGGTTTGGCGCGGGCCTATGGGGTTTTTCGTGCCACCCCATCGAATCAGTCCGCAGCCGAATACAAAGAACAATTGAAGGACCTCGAACTCATGGCGGCAGGGAACCGGGTCGGAATCTGGGGAGTGACCGATTGGCAGCACCTCACCGAAGAGCGCAAAGCCCAGCGTCAGGAGGATTTGGAAGTGGCTATTGCCACGGGCGGGAAAAGTGAGCCGAAATCCACGGTCAACCCAAACACGGCTTCCCGTGATGAATTGATGAGCCTGCCGGGCATTGGGGAAACCATGGCGAACCGGATCATCGAATCACGGGATTCCTCACCATTCCAATCCCCCGAAGACCTTGATCGCGTGCCGGGCCTCGGGCCTGCCAATATCCAAAAGCTGGCTCC
>JBGSVX010000476.1:0-2588 GCA_041752795.1 Terrimicrobiaceae bacterium | reverse complement strand
GGGGTGCTGTGCTTCAGGGGGCCGATGTGTGTTTGGATTTTACAGGAACGGACCGCTCCGCACTCATCTGCGCCATCTCCCGGGCTCCAATTCGCGTAACCTACAGCAAGTTCTCAAAAAAATTCCCCCATCGATTCGCCTACTCTGGGTTTGTTGAATCCAATGTGCAAACCCGCCACACTGCCGATTATCATACCGACCTCTTGCAGGCCCTCGGTGTTTCATGTGAAAATCAGCCCCTTCAGTTGAACCTTCCGGTTGATTCGCGCCCGGAGGTCCCCAAGAGTCCCTATGCGGTGATACACCCCGGCACGGCCCGCCAAGAAAAATACTGGGATCCCGAGTCGTGGGCCAAGGTGGCCACTTCATTATTTGAATCATGGAATCTGGAAATTGTTCTCACTGGTTCGAATGATGCCCATGAAACCGAACATTTGGCGGCTATTCGCAGATTTTTGCCCGTGGGGATTCCAGTGACCGATCTGGCAGGAACCACCGGGCTGGCTTCACTGGCATCCGTGATTGCCGGCGCAGAAATTTTTTGTGGGGTGGACACTGCGGCCATGCACATGGCGGATGCGGTGAGAACCCCCTGTGTTGCGTTGTTCGGGCCCACAAACCCATATCATTGGCGACCGCGTCACACGGCCAATATTGTTGTGCGCTCCAATACAAGTGAGCCTTTTGCCCCAAAACAAAAAGGGGGACCCATGACATCAATTTCCCCTGACGAAGTCATCTCCGCCGTTTCGGAAATTCTTGGTCGATTCAGCGTTTGAGCGGGCCGGTGCCTTCCCGGAGTTTGGAGATTTCGCGGGCATCAAGGATTTTCCATCCGCCCGGCTTGAGGGATCCAAGGCGGACCGTGCCGATGCGTGTGCGGGTCAGTCGAAGCACTTCACGCTCCATTTTGTAAAACATGAGCCGGATTTGACGTTTGATGCCTTGGGTCAGAATAACCTTCACGCGCGAAGGGCCCACCACGCGGATGGACTCCATGCGGGCTCTCCCGCCTTCAATCATGAACCCTTTGAGCAGTTTGGGAACGCAGGCAGGATCAAGTTCCTTGTCGAGGGTGACCTCATATTCTTTTTCCACTTTGCGCGTGGGATGGGATAATGACTGGGCAATGTCTCCATCATCAGTGAGAAGCATCAGGCCATCACTTTCCATGTCCAGGCGCCCGATGTGGAACAGGCGGGAAAACTGATCCGGCAGCAAGTCGTAAACGGTTTTGCGTCCGCGTTCATCCGAGCGGGTACTGAGATATCCCTCCGGTTTGTTGACGGCGAGGAGCGTGAACGTTTTCGGAGGAGTGACCCGGCGCCCGGATACGCGCACATCATCGCCCTCGTTGACCGTGGTGGCCAAAGAACGGATGAAGGTGCCATTGATCGAAACCCGGCCTGCAAGAATAATTTCTTCGCAGGACCTTCTGGACCCCAGTCCGGAAGCGGCCAGGTAGCGGTTCAGGCGCACGATTTAGTTGTGTGGCTCCAAGACTCTTGAGGGTTGTGAGAGGATTGGAAACGGAAAGATGGAGGCTGCACCCGGATCCGAAGCGGACTGGGTGCGGGGTGGCCTAATCTTCCGGTTTGGTTTTTGGAAGGCCGATGACGCGTTGGTTGGATTTGAATTGACCGCGCTTTTTCAAAAGGTCCACGCGCTCGAAGCGCTTCAATACACTGCGTTTGGCTTGGATGGTGCCTTTGCCTTTAAGGCTGGGATGCTGACTCATAGTGGGGAGATCATCGCGGGATGTTTGGTAAAATCAAATCAAAAGAGGCAGGAAAATGCAGAGAAGATTTGGAAGCGCGATTGACATCAACGCCTCCGGCTGGTTTTAGACTCAGGGCATGATGATTTTTATAGGGAAAATCCCGCAAAAAATGCCGGGTCTCGCGCAGTTTCCGGGCAGCCAGTTCCAGATGGCGTGATGGTTATTCAAACCTATTTGGCGGTGATGGCAGGTGGGGCGGTAGGTGTGGCTGCCCGCATGTTCCTGTCCAACTGGGCTGCCATCAAATTCGGTGAGTCATTTCCATGGGGAACGATCATGGTCAATATCCTCGGATGTTTTGTGATCGGAGTGTTTTCCGGCCTGACCGGTCCAAACGGCCCGTTGGAGGTGTCGCCGGTGGCACGTCATGCCGTTATGATTGGCATCCTCGGCGGCTTCACGACCTTTTCCTCATTCAGCCTTCAGACGATGGCATTGTTGGCGGAGGGGGAAATTTTGTATGCCGGAGCCAATGTCGTGTTCTCTGTCGTTACCTGCCTGCTGGCCACCTGGGCCGGACTCTCTCTCGTCGCGTTTTTCAACAGCCCTGGGTGAGCCAAATTCTTCACCAAGGGCAATATCTGGAACTGGCCGATCGGCTTGGCGAACAACATCGATTTTGCCATTCTCTTCTGGCAAACGTGATTGGGAGCTCAGGGCAAAGGCATTAACCTAACTTCCCCGGCGGAAGGCCTGAAGGGCCGATAAACACAGGGGGTCCGATATTTTTCGGGCTACAGCTGTGCTCCGGAGGGGAAGGCGGCCCACTTGGGAGGGGTGGCGAAGAGGGGCAGGAGTTTGAGTTTGG
>JBGSVX010000475.1:0-1805 GCA_041752795.1 Terrimicrobiaceae bacterium | reverse complement strand
AATGGATTCAATATTATCATCCACCTTGTAGAGGTAGCAGCTCGAGAGCTGGCTGTGTGGGGTGCCTGAGTTAAAGAGCGTCGGGGTGCTGGAGCAGAACCGGCGGCCTTTGTAGAGGTTGTAGAGGCGGATGATCCACTCCTCGCGGTCCTTGGGCTCTTCGGTGAAGAGGCCCATGGCCACACGCATCCAGAAAAACTGAGGCGTTTCGATGCGGCGGGATGTTTTGCCGGTTTTGTCGATGATGAGGTACCGGTCGTAGAGAGTTTGAATCCCGAGGTAATCGAAATCCAGGTCGGCGGAGGGATCGAGGGCCTCGGCGAGTCGGTCAATGTTGTAGGTGAGAAGCCGTGGGCTCAGGCGCTCGATGGTCACGCCATGACGCAGGTAGTTTTTGAAGGCAGTGCGGTGGGCATCCCGGAGGCCTTCGATGCCATCCCGGTCAATTTTCCAATCCAGAACTTCCTCGTAGATATAGCTCAACAAAATGCGGCCGGCAAATTTCGCAAAGTCCGCATCCCGCTCCATGAGGGAGCGTGAGTTCATGATGATGATGCTTTGAAGTTGTTCCTTCGTGAGTTCGGCCCCGACCGAGCGGCGGAGTTCGCGTTCGATCTCGTTGGAGTCGAGCGAAAGTTCCAGACCGATCGAAGCAAATTGAATCCGCTTTTTGAGGTCTGTTCCGTCCCAGAAGACACTCTGACCATCCCCGGTGCGCACAACAACCAGCGTGTCCTGTTCATCGCTTGGAGGAACGATGGCCGCATCTTCCCGCAGGCGGGAGCGGTGTGCCCGGTAAAGGATATAACTTTCGGCGACCTTGTAGAAACCACGCCGCATGAGTTCCTCTTGGACGAGGTCCTGCACGTCTTCAATATGCACAAACGCATGATCCCCGGTGCGGACCCGCTCGCTCACAGCCTGTGAAATCACTGCGGCGGCATCGGCGTCTTCTTTCACTGACAAAAACGCATTCCGGCAGGCTGCTTCAATTTTCGAGGCGTTCCATGGAACGACCGTGCCATTCCGGCGGATCAGTCGCACAGGAATTTGCTCCAGCCCCGAAGGAGGAGACCCCTCCTCCCGGCCACCATTTTTCATGGCCCGATGAAAAACCAGGCTCTTGGCAACATCATGCGCATCATTTTCGATGAGCGCTTTTTCAATGAGCAAGGAAAGGTCGTATTCGCTCATTTTGAGCGCATGCCCATCCCGGATATGTTCAGTGAGGCGGGTGGCGAGGGAATGTGCCACGTTGGCCACAAAGGCCCGGTTTTGCTCATTAAAAATGTCCCGCTCTTCACGTGCCAACAGGAGGTCAGTGAGAGCATGACCGATCTCATCGGCCACATCCGCCAGATTGAAGCGGGCCTCTCCGCCCGGACGCGAAATCGTGATTTCGGGCAGGGCATTGTCATCATTGGAATCAGTCAAAACCTCGCGCCAGGCGAAGTCAGGCTTTTGATCCCGTGGCAGGGTGACAAGTTTTTTGAGGGCAAGATCCTCTTCGAGGGAGATACGGCTTAACATGGCGGCAGTTTGGTTTTTAGTGGTTGGAGCAGGAAAATTACAGTTGGTGGGCGGTCAAGAACGGGGCCTGATTACGCGCGTTTACAGGTCATCATCTAAGGCACCCGCAAGGGCACCCGCTTTTTGATATTCCGTGACCCGTCCTTCGAAGAAGTTGGTCTCCTTGCGGATTTCCATTTGCTCCGAGAGCCATGGCAATGGGTTTTCGATGAGAGGGTTCAGAGGAGCCAGCCCGACGCCTTTCAAACGGCGGTCACCGATAAAATCAATGTAGG
>JBGSVX010000474.1:0-11061 GCA_041752795.1 Terrimicrobiaceae bacterium | reverse complement strand
AGAGGGTTAACAAGGCAAATGCCACGCACCATGGGATGGCGCCGGCGGCGATCCAAAAGATCAAGCGTCCGGATTTCTCTCCGAGGGTGATGGCGATGAGGGCTGCAAAATAGGGGCCGCAGGTCACGGGGGCCAACAGGCCGAGTCCGGGCATGCCGAAACGACCCCACACTTTCCAAAAAATTTTGTCAGGGTTGGGTTCGAGTTTTTTGCCAAACCGGGAAATCAGCCATCGTCGGGCGGGAGCACCGATTGTGAGCATGGCGGCGGCGATAGCCACATAGCCGGCCCATGCAAAGACGGCCGAAACGAAGGGATGCAGGCCCAGTGCTGCGCCAGTCGGGATGGCGGCCAGGAAATAAACAATGCCCATTCCAAAGGCCGCAAGCGCTGCGTTAAAAAATGCCATGATATTCGTCTGGAGGGGTCAGTGAGTGAATTTTTGTGCGATGGGCATCCTTCGTCCCATGCCAAAGGCGCGGCCGGTGACCTTGATTCCCGGCGCGGCCTGTTCGCGCTTGTATTCATTGAGGTCCACGCGGCGCACGACCCAATCCACGACTTCTGGAGAAAATCCGCGCTCTTTGATTTCTGCACGCGAGAGATTTTCTTCGACCGAGAGCCGTAGAATTTCATCAAGCACATCGTAAGGAGGCAGGGTGTCCTGATCTTTCTGATCCGGCCTCAATTCCGCGCTGGGCGGTTTGGTCATGGTGCTTTCTGGAATAAGAATTTTTCCGCGGCGATTAATCCACTCGCAGAGTTCGTAAACCATGGTTTTGGGGACATCGGAAATGACCGCCAACCCGCCGCACATATCTCCATACAGGGTGCAATATCCGACGGCCAACTCGCTTTTGTTGCCGGTCGTGAGGAGGATGCTTCCAAATTTGTTGGAAAGTGCCATGAGCGTGATGCCACGCAATCTGGCCTGCAAATTTTCCTCAGTCGCATCTTCGGTGAGGCCGGCAAAAATTTCGGACATTTGATGTTTCAGGCTTTCGAAGGAGTTCTGAATCGGGATCGTGAGTGCGCGGATACCGAGGTTTTTTGCAAGGGCGGCAGCATCATCAATACTGTGCTGCGAAGAAAACTGGGTTGGCATCAACACGCCGGTGACATTTTCCGCACCAACGGCCTCCACGGCAAGGCAGGCCGTGAGGGCAGAGTCAATGCCTCCACTTAACCCCAGCACGCAGGAACGGAACCCGCATTTTCCCATATAATCCCTCAGGCCCAAAACAAGGGCATGATACAAATCTTCCATGTCGGAGGTGGGATTGGCGTCATGACTCACACCATGGGTCAGGTCAATGATTTCCAGTGCCTCGCAAAAAGCGGAACTTGTCTGAATTCGTCCATCAGGAAAAATTCCGAGCGAGTTGCCATCAAAGACGAGTTGATCGTTTCCACCGACGGCATTGCAGTAGGCGATTGGCACTTGCAGAGTCGAGGAAATCACGGAAAGCATGACCCGCCGCTGGGCAGGCTTGCCGATCTGAAACGGAGAGGCACTCAGATTGAGGATTGCGTCCGGGCGACCAGTCATGATGTCCACCAGGGGTTCCCGGGAATACAGCGGCCTCGGGAGAAATTCAGAAGTCCAGATATCTTCACAAATTGTTACTCCAAATTTTTTTCCAAAAATTTCGATGGCCGCATTGTTTTGGGCCGGCTCGAAATACCTGGCTTCATCAAAGACATCATAGGTTGGCAGCAATGATTTGTGAACCACGCGGCGTGGTTGACCCGGCTCAAGCACCGCGGCCGAGTTATGGAAGGGCCGTCCTTCCCGGCTCGCATTCGGACTCACAAAACCAAGAACCAATGCGGCCTTTCCGAGACGGGACTCAATGTGCTCCAAAGCCTCAAGGTTGGCGGGCACAAACCGGGATTTGAAAAGCAGGTCCTGGGGCGGGTAGCCGGTGAGCGCAAGCTCCGGAGTGATCACAATGTCCGCGCCTCGTGAAGCGAGGTCCTGATACGCGGCCAGAATTTTTTCTGTGTTTCCGTCAAGATCCCCAACAGTCGTATTAATTTGTGCCAGACCGATTTTCACCAGAACCCCCACTGTTTTGTTGCCACAATATAAAAGCCCAACAACAGGTTGGTCAGCGCATGAGCCACCACACAGGCCAGCAGACTCTTGGTTTTCACTGCGACCCAACCGAACAAAATTCCCGTGGCAAACGCCGCAGGCCAGTCCGTCATGGAATGCACAAACGTAAAAGCTCCGGCCACTCCAAAAAATGAAAGGGGCGTGTATGTTCCAAATTTGACTGATGGGAAATTATCGTTAACCAGGTATCGCATCAAAAAACCTCTCCAGAATATTTCCTCTACGAGTGGCACAACGACAACGAGGCGGAAAAAGCGGGTCAGGAGAGAGAACCAATACATGGCGGGTCCGTCACCTGCGAGGGAGGGATCAAATCCATCGGTGCGCGGGGCGGCTCCAAAAAGCAACTGCGGCGAAATCCAAAGCAAGAGGGAGACCATTCCCGCAAGCACGGCAGGCCCCCAGCCGGGTTTTCCAAAATCGTAATTCGGCCAATACCGGATGAGAGCAATTGCGCAGATGAGGGACTGAAGCGGGAAAATCCAGTATTTGGGATCCGCGAGCCATTGGAATCCGGAACCATCACCGAGGGATGAGACGATCTGCACAAGCCCCAAAAAACCCAGAAACAGGGCAAATGGCACCACATGGGCGCGGAGTGGAGAAGGATTCAGGGATGACATTGGATTTGGCGGACAGCTTCGTAGAGCACGATGCCCGCCGCCGTCGCAAGGTTCAAGCTCCGCGCGTCGGGAGCCATAGGAATCTTCAGGCAATGATCCCGGTTCGCTTCCAACAAACTCTCCGGCAGGCCACGGGATTCGCGTCCAAATACCAACCCGTCCCCACTCTGGAAATCCGCCTCCCAATAAATCCGGGTCGCCTTCGTCGTCAAAAAGTGAAACCGCGTGATCCCGGACATGTGCCGCAGGTCATCAAAAGAAGCCCATGTCTGCACATCGCACTTCTCCCAATAATCCATCCCGGCCCTGCGCAGGGTCTTTTCATCAATCGAAAATCCCAGCGGGCCAACCAAATGAAGCGTGGCGCCAGCCGCCAAACAGAGTCGCGCAATGTTCCCGGTATTCGGAGGAATTTCTGGCTCGATCAAAATGACATGAAAACTCACAGGCGGGGTTCTTGTTACAAGTGGATACTTGGTGAGCATTGAAGTGGCTCGTGCGTGCGCATCCGGCTTACTTGGGTGCGTCGTTGTGGCCCGGGTGAATGAGGTTTTTTCCCAGAGCAAAGTCCTGAAAGTCGTCAGGATTTCGTGTCAAAAGCCGCCAGCCACAGACTTCGGCGTGAGCACCAATCCAGAGATCGCCGAGTACGCGGTCCCGTTTTCCTCCCCGCCTGCGGTAAACCGAATGTGCTTGTGCGGCACGCCAACAGACGTCGGGATCAAAGGGGGCGAAACGCCAACCAACAAACTTCCCGTCGAGATCCTTTTTTCGTGCCTGCCCAACGCCAGTCTCAGCGTAGATCACCGGATTATAAACCAACGTGTCCACCGAGCCGAAGTGCGTGATCTGGCGCAGGGACCAGTCGAACCAAATCGGGTCACCAGTGGAAAGATCCAGCAGAACGCAGGAATCGACCAGAATCACTTGCGACCCCTGATTGAAAGGAGAAGCTCGTCTGTTGAGTCCACCCCCTTGAGACACCCAACCCAACGTGCAGCCATTTCCGCCCCCTTCGCTTGGTGTGTCGCCGGGGCAATCGCGATAACCTGCCGTCCCCCATGATCAAGCAGAAACGTCTCAACCTCCTGCCTGGGTTTGATCCCGACCACCTCGCGCAACTTCCGCGGAAGCGTCACCTGGCATTTGCTTGTGGTCCTCATTTGGTATTACTTTAATGAAAAAAAGTCTTACTGCAAGCAAGCTTTCACAGGGCCTTTTGGCTATTCTTGGACTTGGCATGTTGCATCACTTTCGGCGGTCGGTATCAGCGCCAAAATTCCCGCCATGCCTGAAACTCCGATGGAGAGACGCGATAGCGTGCGAAATTTCCTTCGTGCAAACTCATAATCTCCGTCTCGATGACTTCAACGAGGCGGGCTCGGACTTCGGGTGAAACATTTTTCTGAACATCTCGGCGGATAAAATCAATGGCCTTCGTACGGTCCATACGCTCCCGAATAACGTGGCTGACGACGCGCATAATCAAAACGCGGTGGTGGAGGCGAAACGGATCCGGTTCGCCGAGAGATCGGCGCACGGCCGCGTAGCGCGCACATGACCGTTCATATGCCCAGACGAAAATATCCCGCAGCAGCTCGATCCGATTCAACTCATACACCCCGAGGATGCCGTCGATATAGTCGCGGGCGGGGACATCCACGAAGGACAGGGGGCAAAGGTTTCGACGAATCAGAGGAATGTTCGCTGCAAACCTTGACACACGTTTATTCACATCCTCAAAAGGCTGTAGATAGGGCAGGTGCACCATGGCAAAGAATGCTTGCTCGAATGGATCCCTGATAGCCGTCGCCACGGCAAGAATTTGGTCGAAGGATTCTTCGATAGGCTGCGGCCCCTCCAAGGGGTGAAAGACCGTTCCGCCAATCTCCACCGCAATAGAACGCAGTCGTCCTCCCGCTTGGGGATCGGAGAGCAGGTTCTCGGAAAGCAGGGCATGGAGGTTGCACACAGTGTAGCGGTTGAAGCCGATCTCGGCAGCTCGATCCACCAGCAATTCAATTGCCGCCTTGTGATTGAGGATCATCTGCGCCTCGCTGGCATCTTTGCCGACGGCACTTTCGCCAAGCGCCAGCAAACGTTCGGTTTCGAGAAGTGAATAGGTGTTGCCTTCGAGGCGACTCGAATTCCACGAGAGGTCGATTAGAAGGCGATTGAAAATGTGACGCGCATAAGTGCCGGCTGGAAGTTCTCCGTCCGGCGAGGTTCCCACTTCCGCGAGCTGCTGGCGGAGTTGGGGTGAAAGATAGGCCGTCTCGTTCGGTCGGTAGGCGTCAAGAAACTCTCGCTGATATCCAACCGGATTTCGTTCGTGAATCGGTCCTCGAACCGCATTACGGATTTTCCCGCCCTCCGTGGAAACCGGGAGCTGCGCGGCGGATTGTTGGGTTTCGGCATGCGGCGCTATTTCCGCCTTGGGTAACCGATACTTGCTTCCACGCCCGATGCCTTCGAGCACAAGTCGCCCTTGATCGACTAACATTTGCAGTCTCCGTTGCAGGGAGCGCTGAGGACGCTTCTGGGTCAGAGCCGAAACAATCTGACTGAGAGACGTCCCTTCTGGAAATCGCCGAACGACCTCCATTATGGCGCTGAGTTCTTCCTCTGGGACTTGTTTCGGCATGGTGCCGATAATGTGGCGCGTTTTGTATAAACGCGCCATAAAAAACGGTTTAAGTGGCGCGTTTCAGGGAATGCGCCGCTAACTGGGCCTCGTCATGGTTTCGCGCTATAATTTTTTCCAATTGTCATCGAATGCGGGAGGCGAACCCAGCGTGCCATGCATTACATTTGGTTTAAGTCCGTGATCAACCAATCGGAAGCGACCTCGACGATTCACAATTGTGCCAAGCACTTCGAGCATCGGCTTATCAATACCACTGGAAATAATTTCCACCGAAGTTACAGTAAATATTGTTCCGGGCTCGGCTATATCAAGAACTTTGACGTCCCCTGTTTCGCATTTGATAATCTGCCCGATCAATTTGTTCAGGGGCACATCTTTCAAACTCGGATCACAAAGGAACATCCAGTAGGGTGCTCCAATTGAGGGGATTTTCTCAGCGCCCTTCCACGCCCAGACCAAGGCATCGTGTTCTACTCGGTATTGATCTCCCTTTCGAATTTCCAATTTGCTTGCCTGGTGATTACACCCGAGCAAAGCGAATAATAGACAACTAATTCGAAGCAATTTAATCATCGGGGAGAGGGATAAAATGAAAGCTCAAATGCATGTGGATTATTAGAGCGGGTGGTGTTGCCGGTTGAAATGCCAAGCAGGAGGCAAATCAAAAACACAAAAACACCGCAAATCGCCAATACCCTTTGCTGGAAAGTGCGAAAAACATGTGTCGACTGACTCATCAGATTACGTTTTTACCCGTGAAATTCTTTGGGGAAAAGTGTTTTCGAAACTGTTTCAGACCGGTCATTTGCATTTAGAGAAAGGCATGACCCGAATGGCGCTTAAGGCCCTTTTGGGAAACTGCCCATTCAGGGCGAGACGAATCTATTGGGCGAATACCCAAGGCGGCGTCTGCCTCGCGGACTTGCTCTGGGCTGTTGAATACAGCCCCATTGGGCTTAAGTTCGTGCCATTCAGGCCTAACCCCATTGGTTGTTCCTAAGCCACCGCTTTGTGAGGCTCAGGAGGGGCGTGGATGTTTTTTTGCGCGCCGCCATTGTCTTCAGTGAACGCCTATCCCGCAAACAACGAAAACCAAAGCGGCAGCTTCGCGGCAGCACTACAAAAGGTCCTACTGATCAAACTCGCAGTGCATATTATGCAACCTTTCGGAGGTGCGCCCTTCTTGTCTGCCTGTCGACTTGACGGGAGGAGTTCGTGCGCTCACGTTTGCGCTTGTGGAAACCAGAGAATTTGCCCAACGCGTTCTGTTTTCCACGTCCTTGGAGGAAAAGCTCACTGGGGTGGCAGCACTCACCGATGAGGATCCCGGTGAGAGCATTGGCACTCCGGGTGAGCCTGGTCGGCCGGTGGACTTGCGTCTGCGAAGGGATGGGGTACGCGCGGCGTTTCCCCGGGATGCAAAACTTATTGATGAGGAACAGCGAGGCATCCTGCTGCACTTTTTTGCCAACCACGAATTGCTGGCCACGGAATTGATGGCTCTGGTTTTGTTAAAATTCCCCGGGGCACCATCAGAGTTCCGTCAGGGCATTCTACGCACGCTGAAAGAAGAGCAAAACCACACGAAGTGGTATCTCCTGCGCATGAGGGAATGCGGGGTGGGGTTCGGGGATTTCCCGCTGAATCGTTTTTTTTGGGATTCCATCGCGCCGATGGAAACGCCTCTGGATTATGTCACGAGGCTGAGCCTCACGTTTGAGCAGGCCAATCTCGATTACGCAAAACATTATGCCGGCATCCTCGGTCAAGCAGGCGACAGCAAAACCTCGGCCATCCTTTCCCGGATTTATCAAGATGAAATCGGACACGTGGGCTACGGGCTGAAATGGTTTCGTCGATGGAAAGAGGCCGGGGATTCGGACTGGGATGCTTACAAGCGTCAGCTCCCCTTCCCTCTTTCGCCGGCCCGTGGTCGGGGCAATGTGGCATTCAATGCCGAGGGTCGCCGCAAGGCCGGTCTGGACGATTCCTTCATTCGCGAAATCGAAGTTTACAGTCGTTCCAAAGGAAGAACCCCGAACGTTGGTTGGTTCACGGCGGACGCAGAAGCCGCGATGGCCCACGGATTGGATGGCACGGGGTTCGTGCCACGTCAGGACGTTCGCTTGCTGACCCATGATTTGGAGATTCTGTCCGCCTTTGTTTGTCGCCGGGATGATGTCATTCTGATGAACCGTCTGCCAACCGGCCTGCACCGCAGGAAGCTGCATGACCTCGGGTTCGATCTCCCCGAAGTCGAACCGCTTGACGGGAACGGTCAGCTCAGCCCGGAAAGTTTGCTTCGCAGCCGGAAACTCAATGACCTTCGGCCATGGGCCTGGTGCCCACAAAGCGCAAAACTTTTGCAGCCGCTGAATCCTGACACCGTGCAGGAACGATGGAATGAAACCGCCCGGCAATTGTTTTCCAAAGCATGGCAGGTCGAAAATCTGGGGATCGAGAGTTTTGTGTGTCGAACAATGGAGGAAATTTCCAGAGCGGTGTGCATGCTTCGGGAAGACGGCCATGACGAGATCCTGGCCAAAGCCCCCTTCGGCGCGGCGGGCCAGAAAAACCAGAAGTTTTCATCAGCCCAGCCAGAAGGAGTTCCGGGGTTGATCAATCGAATGCTGACAAATCAGGGCGCTGTCATTCTCGAACCATGGCTGACACGCGAATTTGATTTTTCTGTTCAATACGAGCTGGATGCAAGCGGGCTGCATCATCTCGGGTTTGTGCAATTGGAGAACAACCGGCGCGGTCAATTCCGGGCTTGTGTGGTTCGGGGAAAATTCTGCCGGGGCCTACCTCCTGAACTGGCCAAATTCCTGATGGATGACCGCCTCACATTTTACCAAAACGAACTGTCTTCAAAGTTGGAGCCTCTGCTTCGGACGGCGGGTCATTGCGGGCCGGTTGGCATTGATGCTTTTGTGTTCCGAACTTCCGATGGCCAACTTCAACTGAGGTCCGTGGTCGAAATGAACCCTCGCTACACGATGGGCCGCCTCACATGGGAACTTTCCCGGCGGGTCGCTGCCGGGCGAAGGGTGCGATTCGAACTCATCAAATCCGAAGCCCCTGCCGAAAAAATCCGTCAGATCGAGGAAAAAAACCCGCCGGTGCTTGGAACGGGAGGAAAAATGATTTCCGGGTGTGTCGTGTTGAATGAACCGGAGGCCGTGCTTGCGGTGCTGACTGTCGGAGGCGATTGAGTTTTACAGCAAACTCATTTGATCAATCATATCCGAGGTGGCGGCCTTTTTGCGGCGGGCTTTGGCGAAGGCGGCTTCTCCATCCGTGCTGAGTTCGGCACGCTCAAGGTTCGCAAGAATTTCTTTGGCGCGGTGCAGGACAGAGTCTGGAAGTCCGGCAAGTCTGGCAACTTGAATTCCGTAACTTTGGTCAGCGCGGCCGGGAAGAATTTTGCGGAGGAATATGACTTCATCATTCCATTCCCGCACGGCGACATTGAGGTTAATGACCCCTGAGCGCGAGCGTTCGAGATCGGTCATTTCGTGGTAATGCGTGGCGAACAGGGTTCGGCAGCCGATGCGGTCATGCAAATATTCGGCCACGCTCCATGCGATCGAGAGCCCATCGAATGTGGATGTGCCGCGCCCGATTTCGTCGAGAATGACCAGGCTCTTCGTAGTGGCATTGTTGAGGATGCCGGCGGTTTCATTCATTTCCACCATGAACGTGCTTTGTCCGCGTGCGAGATCATCGCTTGCTCCCACACGCGTGAAGATGCGGTCCGTGATTCCGATGGTTGCCTCCGCAGCGGGCAAATAGGAACCCGCGTGAGCGAGCAAAACCAACAAGGCGACCTGACGGAGATATGTGGATTTGCCCGCCATATTGGGACCGGTGATAATCGCAAAACGTTTTCCGTCCGCATCCAGTGAAGAGTCATTCGGAACAAAACGTTCCCCGGTGGCGTCGAGATCAGGATGCCGACCCTCACGGATTTCCAAAACACCCGAGTCTTCCATCACTGGCCGGACATATCCGCGCTGACGCGCCGTTTCTGCAAGCGAGGCAATCGCATCAAGACTTCCAATCGCCGCGGCCGTTTCCTGAATGGCAGCCAATTCCCGGAGGGCCGATGCACGCAGGTCGGCAAAAAGTTCCAGTTCGCGGGCCTTTGCTTTTTCGTCAGCTCCGAGAATCTTGCCTTCGATTTCTTTGAGTTCCGGGGTGATGAAGCGTTCGCCATTCACCGTGGTTTGTTTGCGGATATAGTCTTCCGGGACGGATGGCAGGTTGGCTTTCGTGACTTCGAGGAAATAACCGAAGACCGATGTGTAGCGGACTTTGAGGGATTTGATTCCCGTGCGGAGAATTTCGCGTTCCTGAAGTTGCGCGACCCAGTTTTTTCCTTCATGTGAGGCCGAGCGCAATTCATCGAGCCCGGCATCAAACCCATCCCGGATCATTCCGCCATCACGAAGAATGGCGGGTGGTTCATCGACAATGGCCGTGCGCAATTGGGCGACCAATTCGGGGAGAAGATGCACCTGGGAGGCAAGGGACTCCATGAGCGGTGGGAGGCCGCGGGCCGGTTCTTCCACGATGACCGGTTGTGAGCCAGGCCATTTCAGGTCGGCAAGGCGCCGGAGGACTTCCGGCGTTTTTTCCAGAGAAAATGCGAGGGCCGCCAGATCGCGGGCATTTCCGGACGTTCCGTTCAAGCGCGCGATGCAGCGTTCGATGTCACGAATCGGGGCCAGTTCTTCGCGCAGGGAGGACAAACAAAGAGGGTGTTCCAGCAGGCGGGCAATCGATTCCTGTCGGTCTTCGATGGCAGCAAGATCGCGCAGAGGGTGCAGTAGCCAGGATCGCAATGTGCGGGCACCCATCGGCGTGGAGGTCCGGTCCAAAACGCCAAGGAGGGTCATCGCCCGCCCGGCCCGCGAAGACACAATTTCCAAATGCGATTGCGTGGATGCATCAATGACCAGGAACTGACCCGACCGGTAGGGCCTGATGGCGCGAATGTGGCTCGCATTCCGCCGGAGTTGCAGGGTCACATAATGCAGGAGTGCCCCGGCTGCCGAGATACCATGGGGCAGGTCGGTGCATCCATAACCATCCAAGGAGTGAACGCGAAAATGATTTCGCAAAATTTCTTCGGCTTGCTCCGGGATGTAGATGTAGTCATCCAGTAAATTCAGGGCTGTCAGATTTGGAAACGCTGCGGCCTGACCCTCGGGTGCCACGGTCTCTGCCGGGGAAATGCGTGCGAGTTCATCCAGCAGCGAGGCTTCATCCGGCACCTGGGTGATTCGGAGTTCCCCGGTGCTCAGTTCGCAGGAGGCAATCCCAAAGCCCTCGGGTCCGGCACAAACCGATGCCAGATAATTGGGAGCACGCTCATCCAGCCCGAACGTTTCCAGGGTTCCTGCGCTGATGATTTCCGTGAGTTCGCGGCGCACCAGTTTCCCGGCGGTGACCTCACCGACCTGATCACAAATCGCAACCCGCCAACCTGCTGCAACCAGCTTCTCAATGTAACCACGCGCCGCATGGTACGGCACTCCGCACATGGGCATCTGACCCCGCTTCGTGAGCGCAACATTCAGGACCGCCGCCGCCTCTTTCGCGTCGTCCCCGAACATTTCATAAAAATCCCCCAACCGGAAAAGCAGCAGCGTCTTTGGAGGAAGCTC
>JBGSVX010000473.1:0-2611 GCA_041752795.1 Terrimicrobiaceae bacterium | reverse complement strand
ACAATTGGCCATTGTGGTCGGCATTTTTGTGGCATTGCTCACCAATTTTGTGATTGCACTGGGCGCAGACGGATCGGCCTCGAATCCCTTCTGGTTTGGAATTGCGGCTTGGAAGTGGATGTTTTGGTCCGAGGCACCGGCCGCAATCCTCTATGGCATTGGCGCTCTCCTCGTGCCGGAATCTCCCCGCTATCTGGTGGCCAACAAACGGGAGCAGGAAGCCGCGGTCATCCTTGAAAAAATCATTGGACCGGCCCTCGCCGCCACAAAGGTGGATGAAATTCGTGCCACGGTTCAAACAGAACAGCTGCCTCGGTTCCGCGACCTCAAAGGTCCCACGTTCGGCCTGCTCCCCATCGTTTGGATCGGAATTTTTCTCTCCCTCTTCCAGCAGTTTGTCGGCATCAACGTCATCTTCTATTATAGCAGCACGCTCTGGCGGGCCGTGGGATTTTCCGAAGGCAATGCCCTGGCAATCACCGTGATTACCGGCGCGATCAATATAATAACAACCCTCGTGGCCATCGCGTTTGTTGACAAATTTGGACGCAAACCTCTGCTCGTGGCGGGGTCTGCCGGCATGGCGGTCACCCTGGGGGTCATGGCCTACGTTTTTGCAACGGCCACCCGGGATGCTGCGGGTAACCCGACTCTGGAGATGCCTTACTCGATGGTCGCCTTGGTCGCGGCGAATCTCTATGTCTTCTGCTTCGGCTTCTCATGGGGACCAGTCGTTTGGGTTCTCCTTGGCGAAATGTTCAACAACAAAATCCGTGGAGCCGCTCTTTCGCTTGGTGCCTGCGCCCAGTGGATTGCCAACTTCGTGATTTCAACAACTTTCCCGCCGCTTGCCGCAATCAGCCTTGGCCTCGCCTACGGCCTGTATGCAGGCTTCGCAGCCATCTCGCTGTTTTTTGTGTTGTTCCTCGTGAAGGAAACCAAGGGAAAAGAGCTGGAACAGATGTAGGGCAGGGCTGCCTCCGATACGGAGAGCAATCTACTTTTTCAGCCGAATGGACGCTGAGCGCGCGTGGGCATCCAGACCTTCAATCTCTGCAAAAGTTTCCAGGAATGGCAGGGAGGCTTTCAGGGATTTTTCGTCATAGAGCACGACGCTGGTCCGGCGTTGGAATTGATCGACCGTGAGTCCCGCAAACGACTTGCCGGCACCTCCGGTGGGAAGTTCGTGGCTTGGTCCCGCCAGAAAATCCCCAGCGACGACCGGGGACATGGCGCCAAGGAAAATGGCGCCGGTGGTGGTGAGGCCAAGGGCAATCTCGCCGGGGTTGGCCGTGGCGATGGCGACATGTTCGGCGGCGAATGCATTGGCAAGTCGCACGGCATCTTCCATATCGCGGACTTCAACAAGCAGGGTATTTTCCAATGCGAGTTGGAGTTCTTTTGGACGGCGGGATTCCCGAACCTGACGTGTGATGGCTTTTTCTACAGCTTTGAGAAGGGTTGCGGAATCAGTGAGGAGCACGCCAATGCTGCCATGACCATGTTCGCACTGGGCAAGGAGGTCTGCCGCAACCCATTCGGCCTTGGCGGTTTTATCCGCAATCACAAGAACCTCACTCGGGCCCGGCAGGAGGTCAACGGCCACCCGGCCAAAGACCTGCCGCTTGGCCTCGACCACATACGCGTTGCCGGGACCAAAGATTTTTTGCACCGGTCGGATCGTTTCCGTGCCAAGCGCCAACGCGCCAATGGCCTGCGCTCCTCCCACCCGGTAAATCTCGGTGGCTCCGCATTCGGTGAGTGCTGCCAAAAGTGCAGGATGCACATTCCCGTTTGACCCCGGAGGCGTGACGGCCACCACCTCGCGGACCCCCGCCACCGAGGCCAGCGTGCAGGTCATGATCGCCGTGGAAACGAGAGGAGCCGTCCCCCCGGGAATATAAATTCCAACACGCGAAAACGCATCAAAGCGCTCCCCAACAATCGCCCCTTGCGAGTTCTTATGAAACCATGTCTTGCGCAGGCTTTTTTTCGCAAAGGCCTCCACATTTTTTTTGGATGCTGCGATGGCCGCGCGGACTTTTTTGTCGAGTGAGGTGGTGGCCGCTGCGATCTCGGCGGGAGTGACATAGAGCTGATCGGTGCTCATTTCGGGTCCACCAAATTTTTTGGTCAGTTGCACGAGGGCGCGGTCTCCCCGTGAGGCGACCTGCTTGAGGATGCCGCTGACGGTTTTTTTCAATTCCGGCTTGGGAGCGGATGTTCGGTCAAGCAGTTGGGTGAGTTCCTTGAGGTCTTTGGAGCGGATAACTTTCATGAGTTTGCAAGAGTGATACGTTTCAGGGGTTCAGTCCCAGACTTTTTCTAGCAGGACGAGATTTCGTCCGCCCTCCCGGCGGTAATGGCAGGCAGACATCAGGCTTTTCACAAGGTGTAGTCCGAGCCCACCAATCGGGCGTTGATCGATCGGAAGACTGAGGTCCGGTGGTTCCTGACTGAAGGGATCAAATTCCGTCGCTGAATCTTCCATGTGGAGCAGGAACTTTTTTGGGAAGAGCTGCAAACGCAGGAAGATCGGCCCATGGGATTCCGGGGAGCCACCGTATTTGATGGTGTTTGTGATCAATTCTTCCATGGCAAGGTTGGCGGC
>JBGSVX010000472.1:0-12566 GCA_041752795.1 Terrimicrobiaceae bacterium | reverse complement strand
TGAAAACGTGGCGTTTCGGGTAATGAAGGTCAAGCCGCCGTCTCAAGGTATCCAACCCGAGCCCCGTGTGTTTGGCACTACGATTGGGAAGGTTACCGGTGTTTGTGATTTCTATGTCCAACAGGTCTGCAGAAACCGATGCCGACAAGTGGAGGGTCATGGGCCCCGAAGAATTTTGCAGTCCATGTTTGATGGCATTTTCGATGAGTGGCTGCAAAAGAAAGCTGGGCACTTCATGCCATCTCGCCGCATCGGAGACATCAAATATAACAGTCAGACGCTCACCAAAACGGGATTTTTCAATTTGTAAATATGCCTTCATGGCATCCAACTCACTGGAGAGCGGGCTGAGCACGCGGTTGCGATGATCCAACGAATACCGCAAATAGTCGGACAATTCCCTCACCATCTCGGTTGCTGTCTCCGGGTGGGGGCGGATCTCAGCCACAATTCCGTTCAGAGAGTTGAACAAAAAATGAGGGTCCAACTGCGCTCGCAGCATTTGCAATTCCATGCGATGGGCTTCCTGCACCGCCTCCTCGGCAAATTGCGTTTCACTTCGCAAAGCCGAAGCTGTCTTCAACCAGAAATACGCGAAGCTCCAGCCCAAAAACACAATCCACATGAAGAGCACCCGCGCCAGAAAATTGGTGAGCGGAGAAAAATACGGATTCTGCCACCCGGTGATCATGGAAAACGTATGGGAGATCCCGGCCAACAAAAGCGAGGAACCCAAACTCACCACGGCAATCAACAACGCCGTGTTCAGCTCAAATGGCAATTTTCGAAAAATGGGTCTCAGCAGAAGACTGATTCCAAACGCAGCACCCTCGCTCACCACCATGAACCCCAGTGCCAGCATCACATCACCATGCAGCATCCAACGAACCAAAAAAACCGACGCACCGAAAAGAGTCCAAAAAATCAGATTGACCGACCAGAACGGCACGCCCTGACCCGACACCCAACGTTTTATCACTTCATGCTGACTCACGACGCGCAGTGATAACAAATCAGCCGCAGCCCGCAAAGCCAATGTCAGGAAAATCCGGTTAACTCCTCCGGTTTTTTAATCTCCGGAGTGTCTCCGCGAGGTCCCGATTGGCGGCATCGATCTCCTCGCAGAATTGCACGATGCTCATGGCTGATGCCCCGAGACTGCTCACCGTCGTGCGTTCCAGGTGGTCATCCGTGGCGACCATCACCTCCAACTCCTGGGCATACTTTGCAGCAAGGCGCTCGATCACAGAATCGGCCGTCTGACCGCTGGCCGAGTAAAACACATGAATCCCATGCGGCTCAGACGCATCCGAAGCCCGCCCGCCTTTCCCATCAAATACCACCGCCACCATCCAATCCGTGGAATCCTGAAACCCATTCAACCGGCGAATAACCTCCTCCCTCGCCGCCGCGCCATTCCTCGCATGCATCTTGGCAAGATTGGCAGACTGAAAAATCATGCTGTGTCCATCCACAATGAGAAGGCGTCGTTTCATGAAGGTGGCCATGAGGATTGCCCCTCCTGCTTGAGTAACACAAGGATTATCCAGACTCCGGATGGATCTCCCGTGCATCCACAACTCGGAATGCACGGCGGCTTCGCAGCAATCATTTTTTGAACCGGACACCGTGGACGGCGTCCCTCCACCGACTTTTCGCCCCGCAAACCAAACGTTGGGGGGACCTCGTCCCCGATGTCCATTCCTCCACCATGCGGCGAAGTCGCCACATGGATTTCAATGTGCAACTATCCGAGCAGCACCCCACGATACACGATCATTGACACCCGTGTTGAGACCGGGTTTGTTGAAGGTCACTTATGCCAAGTTTTGATATTGTTTCCGAGGTGGATCGCATGGAGGTCAAAAATGCGGTGGACCAGTCGCTCAAAGAATTGGCGTCACGGTTTGATTTCAAAGGGGCGGTTGCGACCATTGAAATTGATGCGAAGACGGGCTCCGTGCTTTTGGCAATTGATGATGGCGGCAAGCTCAAAGGGCTGCGGGAAATTGTGATTGGCAAGCTGAGCAAGCGGGGAGTGGACCTCCGCAATGTGGATCAAAAAGATCCCGATATTTCGCCGCTCGGACATTCGCGTCAGGAACTCGCCATCCAACAGGGACTGGAAGGAGACAAGGCCAAGGAAATCAACAAAGCGATCAAGGCCCTCGGCTTGAAAGTTCAGTCCACCCTCCAGGATCGTCAGGTCCGGGTTACCGGAACCAAGCGGGATGATCTTCAAGCTGTAATCGCCGCCCTCAAAGCCGACGACTTCGGAGTGGCCCTCGCATTCAGAAATTTCCGGGATTAATCGGAGTCCCAAGGGCTCGATCCCGTTGGGGCTGCGGTTCCGGAGGATCAATTCGGACTCTTTACTAAAATCCCTGCCCCCAGAAGGCTATCCCTGCGGCGGGTTCGAATTCTCTGATGGACGGGGGGATGGCATGTCCTCCGGTGGTGCAAAATGGCGGCGCAACCGGCTTCCTGCCGCATCCAGCACAAGGACAGCGGCCAGAATGATGCAAAGCACGGTTGCAAATTTGTCCCATTGATAAAATTCCTGATAGGTGTGCAGCCAGACGCCGATCCCGCCGGCTCCGACGTAGCCGATGATGGCCGCCGAGCGCAGGTTGTATTCGAGCATCCAGAGCCAATGGCTCCACACCAGGGATCGTGCATGCGGCCAGATGCCGAATTGAAAGGCCTGGATGCGGCCCGCTCCCGTCACACGCAGGGCTTCGGCGACCGCCGGATCCGCACTCTCAAACGCATCACTGAAAAATTTGCCGAGATACCCGAGGGAATAAAAAATCAGGGCAACCACCCCCGCGAGGGCATTGGCTCCGAAGACCGCAACGGCCAGAAGTGCCCAGATCAGGCTGGGGATCGATCGCACGACACTGAGGAAAAATCTGATCAGGCCCACGAGGGCGGGGGGGGCAATATTTGCGGAAGCCGCCGCTGCGATTGGGATGGCAAGGAGTGAAGCACCGGTTGTAGCGAGAACGGCGATTTGGAAGGTCTCCCAGAGGGCGGGGGCAATGGTCGGGAGGATCGAAAAATCCGGCGGCCAGAACCGCTCGAGGAATCTTTGGAAGTTGGCTGCGTAATTGAGGGACCGTCCGGAGCCTTTTAGAACGGGAAACGACAGAATGCAGGCCCCGGCAACAAGGAGGAGAGACAAGCGGGGGGTGTCCCATGGGCGGGGATCACGGGAATTCCTCACGCAGAACTCTTGGTGGTGAATGTCCAACCGCCGGGGGAGGGGGAGGAAAGGCGAAGGGTGCAGTCGGCCAGACGATCAACGAGAGCCGGATCATGAAGGGAGCAAATCACGGTGACCCCGGCCTCACGGGCCTCGTCCTTGAGGGACTCCAGAACTCGCCCTGCCAATTCGGGGTCAAGTTGGGAAACCGGTTCATCCGCCAGGATCACCTCAGGGCCGGATATCAGTGCCCGCGAGATCGCGACCCGTTGCCGCTCGCCGCCGGAAAGACGGTTCACCGGCGCATTTTCCAAGCCGGCAAGTCCGAATCGCTCAAGCAGAGAACGGGACATCCTGCGGTCTTCTCTTCCAAACCCCAGCAGGGTTTTCCACCACGGTCTCTGACCAAGCAATCCACAAAGCACATTGGTCTCTGCCGAGCAATTCGGGTTGAGACGCAAATGTTGAAACACAACTCCGAGACGTTTCCTGAAGTAGGAGGGGGAGTGGGCGCAGTTTCCACGGCACCGGTAGGTAATGTTCCCTGAAGCAGGCGGAAGCATGCCCGCAAGGCACGCCAGGAGGCTGCTTTTTCCGATGCCCGAGGGACCAACAATGGCAAGAAACTGACCCCTCGGAATCTCAAGACGAAGGTCCTTCAATATTCCGCGGCCTTCGCGCTGAATACACAGGTTTTCCGTTCTGAGATGAGGTGTTGTCATTCAGGGCGCTGAGACAATTTCCAGGGCACTCACCACGGGAGCCAGGTGGGCGTCCTCGTCGGTAACCACCAGCGGGGAGGTGAAGACGGCATCCCGGAGTTTCGGGGCGGACTGCTCGAGCCCGAGCAAAGCCTCTTGGAGGGCCTGACGCCGGTCCGGGGCCATTTGGGCTGCCACGGCAATCACATGAGTCGGCACGGGACCCTGACTGGCCAGTACCCGGAGTTTTTCACGCTGGGCGGCGGTCAGATGTTTGTCCTTGTCCATGACATAATCGCTCACCGCCGCCGCCTCGGCCTCTCCAGAGAGCACCCGTTCGACTGCGCTGGCATATCCGGTGCCATACCACACATTGCCGGCACCAAAAAATTCCTCGGCATTTTTTTTGATCAGCCCTTTTTTATTCAGGTCCAGCATGGGGATGAGGTAACCCGATGTGCTGGTGCGGCTCGCAAAAGCCACCGGTTTTCCCTTCAAGTCCTCAAATGTTTTGTAGGGCTTGTCCCGGAGTGTGAGCCAATAGCTGGCATATTCCCTGCGGCCGTTGATCTCTCCGGCAAGCAGGAGACTGGCCGCGCCGGCCTTGCGTGCATGAACCAAATCCGTCGCACTCAAATAGCCGGCATCAATGGAACCATTCGCAAGACCCTCGATCATGACGGCCGAGGACAGGGGGACAATGACCTCAACCGATTTTCCGAGGGATTTGGATAGTTCGGCGGCGAGGGCTTCGCGCTCGGCAAGCATCTGATCGGGGTTTTTGTCCGGCTTGAGGGCGATGACATAATCCGCTGCATGCCCGGTGAGCGTGAGCGCAACTGCACACAGAAGAATCAGAGATCTCATCATTTCACCCTTTCCGCGCAGGCCATGGATGGAAAAACCGGAGCCGCAGCGAGTGCGGTCGTGGCAAATTGGTTTCGAACAAGAGAGGCTGCATGGCATTTGGGCATAAATGAGAATTCATCTCATTAGTCAAAATCCGGCAAGCAGAAAATGGAAGCGGGCAGTGATTTTTGGTTTCGGAGATTCCGGGCGGCGGGGTTCAGTCCTGCAAGATCCTGACAATCCTGATGGGGTCCAGCACTTCGCGTCTGCCGTTCATCTTTCGAATCAAAACCACGCCGCCGAAGGCCTGCACTTCCTTCACATCACGGATGATCTCCGTTCCCGTTTCATTGGAATAAACAATGCTTCCCTTCGCCGCGCCGAGATTGGCGAAAGCCGCCGCATACCCGTTCGCCAATGCTTCCGATTCAGCCATTTCAGCCACCAAATGAGAGCCCGCCAAAACCATCGCTGTGACGACTGCCATGAGAATCTTCATTCCAACTCAACGTCCACAACCTCCTGTTTATTCAAATACGCCAGAATCTCTGCTCCCCGTTATCAGGGCTTGGGAAAATGGGTCATACGTCAAGAAACGGAGACGCGCAGAAAACCGAAGCAACTATGAAACGCGGGCCAATGCGGAAATCCGAACTGCGCGTTGACTCAAGTCAAAATGACACCGGGGCATCAAAAAAGCATCAATACGTTGACTCATAACTGATGACACTTCGGAGGTCTGGGGTTTCGCGTGAAAACGGCCCTCTGCAAGGAGCCCGGAGGGCGACTGGAAGAGGGCCGTTTTCACGCTCGCGATTTTCCACACACCACCTCCCTTCATGCCGCGACTTTGAGCCGACTCCGCACTGACGGGTTCATCACTCGGCGCAGCTTTTTTTCGATGATCCTCTTGAGCTCGAAGGGATTGAGCGAGGCCTTGATATCTTCCAATCGCGCAACCTCTCCCGGATCGGTCTGTGTACAGGCTTTGAGCCGCTCGAAGGGCGTCAGGGGTTTGTCGTATATACGCTTCTTGCGGCTCCCCACCACCTCGGTCCTCAGATGCTTCATTGCAGGGCAAAAGAAGTTGCGGAACTGGCTCCACTCTGTGGCGTAGAGCGAGTTGAGCAGTTCGGCCTGCTCCGGTTCACCCAGCCGACCGTAGCCCACCAGTTGCCTCACGTGGGTCCAGTTCTTCTGCTCCACCCGCGCATTGTCGTTTTTGTGATAAGGCCGTGATCGGGTGAACTCCACCGGCATAGGCCGACCCTCGAAATAGTCCTTCATGTGCCAATTCAGGAACTCCCCGCCGTTGTCGCTATCGAAGCCCAGGATCGCGAATGGCAACGCCACCTCGACCTGTGCAACCCGCTCCCGCACCCCGTGCTGGCTTTTGTTCCAGATCGCGCGAGTTTCCGTCCACTGTGTGTGCACGTCGGTCATCGTCAGGCTCCAGCAGAAGTCTCCGCTCATCGATTCCCCACAGTGAGCCACTGTGTCCGCCTCGATCCAGCCAGGGCCCGCCACGTCCCAGTGCTCCGTGCGCACGGGCACCATCTTGCGCAGCAACGACCCGGGCCGGGTGCCGCACCGCCGTCGACTCCCCAACGCCACCCGACATGGTGCCAACAGCCGGTCCATCGTTGCCGCGCTCGGGGAAAGCACCCGCCCGCGCAGTCCCGCTTCCAAGCTGCCCCACTCGGCTTCGTAATGCGGCAGCCAAAGCCCCACCAATGCTTTGAGCCGCTTCCCGCACGGCTGCTCAGATGCCATCCAAATAACCTTCAACACCTGTCTCTCCGCATCCCCATAGCGGCGCCTCGGGCCTCCCCTGCCCGCCTTCTCCGCCCAGGCCACGGGCAACTTCCCTCCCAATACCTTGATCGCGTGCTTGCGCCCGTAGCCGCACATCGCACACACCTCGTCGATGAGCTTTCCGCGTCCCTGCCGCCCACGCCGCACATAGCGTTCCCTCATCTTTAACAGTATTTCCCGCGTCGTGTTTTGGCTCATTTGTGATGACATCTCCCATGGTGTCATCAGTTATGAGGCAACGTATCTTTTCTTCTCCCCTGCTCATGACTCCTCCGGTGTCATTTCATTTGAGTCAATTCGACTGGAGATTTTCCCCTCCGGTGTCATTGCGGAGTGGACTTTTTGTGCCATGCTTCCTCATGAAAATTTTCGCCTTTCTTGCCGCAATCATGGTCACGCTGGTTTCCGTCCAAGCCGTGGAAAAGAAACCCCTCCTCCTCGTGCTGACCAACCACGGGGCCCTCGGAGATACCGGCGAAGCCACCGGATTCTTCCTCGGTGAAGCCGCACACCCATGGGAAATTTTTGAAGCTGGGGGCCATGCGGTCCAACTTGCCAGCCCCCTCGGTGGTTTCGCCCCCGTGGATCCCAAAAGCCTCGACATTGACGATCCCGCCAACGCGGCCTTCTGGAAAAAATTCGGCACTGAGAAGGACGGTGTGCGTGGCGTGAATGGCACGCTTGCCCTGTCGGATGCCAAGCCCACCGACTATGCTGCCATCTTCTTTGCCGGAGGCCACGGAACGATGTGGGATTTTGCGGACTCGAAGCCTCTCCAGGAGATCACTGCCGCCATTTATGAACAAGGCGGCGCGGTCGGTGCCGTCTGCCATGGCCCCGCTGCCCTCGTGAATGTCCGGCTCCCTGACGGCAAACCACTCGTCTCCGGACGCAAAGTCGCAACCTTCACCAACGCCGAAGAGGAAGCCGTGAAACTCACGAACGTCGTCCCTTTTCTCTTGGAGACAAAACTTGCCGAGGCCGGTGCCTCCATCGTTCCCGGACCAAACTTTCAAGAAAACGCAGTCCGTGATGGACGCCTCGTCACCGGCCAAAATCCTGCCTCCGCCAAAAAGGCCGCCACTTTGATGCTCGAGGTACTCGGCACCGGAAACTAAAAAACTTATGTGCGGGGCCGGTTTTCCTGTATGTATGATGACCTGCCAATGTATCGCTCGTTCGACAACCCCAAGCCCGGCGAATTGCACTGGGCCGCAGCCCAATGAGTAAACAAACCTCCATCCGCAAATCATCATGAGCACGCTCACAGTCGAAATTCCAGATTCTCTCAGACTTCGTGTCGAAGAACTTGCCGCTCGCGACGGGTATTCGATCAAGCAATTTGCAGCCAGCGCAATCGCTGAAAAATATTCGGTGATGACCTCTCGCGACCACCTTCTTCGTGAAGCCACCGCCGGTCGCCAAGAAGATTTTGATGCTTTCTTGGCCGCATGCCCTGATGTTCCGCCATTGCCGGACGACGAATTGTAAAGGCCCCTTCCCCAGCCTCCTCGCGCTCGCTATCTGAGGATGGTTTGATTGGACTGCTTTTGATGGGACTTGGCACCACAGCATTCGTGAATTAAACATCCGCACGACCATCACAATGCCAGACGTTCCCGCCCTGCGGCACATCGCAGAGGGGGACATTTTACTGGACCTTGCCTGTGGCGGTTACGCAGCTGGTCATCTTTCCCGGCAGGCTGCGGCCGACGTGGCGGGAGTCAATCGTTACGAATTTGATAAGGCGCTTTTCAACCGGCGAATTCCCACTTTCACGGAAGAGATGCTGGAGGAGGACATAAAAACCCTCCGTGAACTCGGCTCCAAGTGATCGTCGTCGCGGACACTTCAGTAATTTTAAACCTTTGCTTTCTCGGGCATGAATCGCTGTTGCCCTTGCCGAGGATCTCGGGCATTTTTTATCTCCCCCAGAATCCACCATCTGCCTTTTGCTGGCTTGTCAATGAAGTGGAAAATGTCAGAGTCCGGGCATGGCATCCATCACCGGCTTTCATCACACGGCTATTCGCTCACCCCAATTCGACGCCAGCTTGCGGTTCTATACCGAGGTGCTGGGAATGAAGGAGAAAATCTCATGGGGAGAGGCTCCCAACCGGGCGGTCATGATCGACGCGGGCGATGGGAATTACGTGGAGATTTTCGAGCGCTCCGAAGCCGCCCCCACGATTGAGGCCACGATCCTCCACTTCGCCCTGCGCACAGATGACTGTGCGGCGATGCTGGAAAAAGCCCGTGAAGCGGGAGCGGAAGTGACCATGGAGACCAAGGACCTCACCATCGATTCCAGCATCGGCCCCGTGCCCGTGCGCATCGCTTTTTTCAAGGGGCCGGATGGCGAAGTTATCGAGCTTTTCCAGAACTCCATTCTGTAACAGCGCAGAAAAAGGAGCTGTGCATGTGAGCATTGGGGTCAGTCCGTGCATACTTGCATTTGCATTTATGCACGGTCTGACACCTCCATTGATGCATTTGCACGGACAGACTCCCCCCACACCTTCACTGAAGATTCCCGATTCCTGATTATGCTATTCTGCGGCACCACGTTCCCGCGTGCTTTGCCAGTGAACGTCCTGCAGCGATGCCGGGGCGTTCAACGTAATGATACATGATCCACGCGAGCGGGGTAACGACTGCGATGGATAGGAGAAACAGCGCAAGTGCCACAATGATGGCAGGCACCCCCGCACGAATCACCGCTCCGAGCGTTTCAGGGATTTTCCACAAGACTATCAAGGTCAGCGGGTGCAGAAGATAAAAGCTGAAGGAGATCCGCCCGAAAAATCGCAATATGGGCAAATCGAATGCGCGGCCCGGTCCACCGACAGGACCAAATGCCAGAAAGGCCACAATGAGAGCTCCAATAACGCTTTCTCCAAACCCTGACCATGCTGAAGATCTGCCCAGCAGAGGTCGGCATACGAAAAACCCAACCAGAAGGCCGATCAATATTGCCGGCACGCAACTCACGGAGCACCTTTTAACCAGTCGGGCTCCGATGAGGAATGCAATCAAGCCGGGGATGAAGGCGTGAATGGTTCCTAGCAAGTAAGGAGAACCGATCGCACGGTTCCAAGCTGGGCTGGTTGCCAGCGCGGCGAGAGAAAGATAGGTGATGATCGGTATAATCAGGCCCCAGCGCATCCAACCAAAGAAAACCAGCAGGAGGAGCGGAACCGCGATGAGCTCAAGTTGCAGAGTCCACATAACGCCAACGATGCTTGTCTCCAGCAACAATATGTTGCGTAGCAGTCCCAACGGTTCGTAGTCCGTCGCAGAAGCGAGTGTTGCCCCGGTTGTCCAATACAAAACGGCGAATATCCCAATCGTCACAATAACCGCAGGATAAATCCGGAAGAGGCGCGCATGCAGAAATCTGGGTGTCGCCTCCCAAATAGTTTTGGGACCACGGGCGAGTGACCCAGAGAGGACAAAGCCGCTAATGACGAAAAAAAGCACAACGGCCCCATAACCGTTACCCGCGATCCCGAGCAGTTCCGATCCTAGTTTTTCAGCACCTCCGACTATATCCTTCGATGGAAGGAAATTTTGTTTGGTTCCTGAGGCATTGATCCATCCCGATTGCCACGTGTGGAACGCAGCGACCATAAGGGCCGCCAGGCCACGCAAGGATTCCAAGCGTGGAAAAAATCTCGGCGAGAAGTCTTGAGAGTGAGAAGGTGGGCTGACAGCAGAATTCGACCCTGCCGTCGGCTGTTCTAAATGCATACAACGCGAAAATGGATTTTGCCCCACCGTGAGAGGCTGGCTCCCTTTGCCTGAAACTCCTTGAGTGCTATGCAAATATTTAGCATGGGAGGGAGGGTATTCAGGCAAGATTCAATGTCAACCGATGTCGCGCCTGTTTCCCCTCTAGGACGGGAACAGCCATGGGCAATAGTCCCAGTGTGCAAAAACCAGAAAAAGTTGATTGGATTTTGAATCACTGCCTGCGGGCTGGTGAAACACGGCAATGGCCTTACTATTCGGATGTTCTGTTTGACCGTTCCATGCGATTTTTTTCCGGGATGGGATTTTCGAGCACGCCCTTGGCGCGTTTCCAGAGGAGGATCGCTTCGAGGGCCATCCATGCGGTGACAACGAGCAGGAGGGTTCCGACGGCGACCAACAAGAAGTTTCCGCCGTTCATCCATTTTTGCACATCGGTGGCTAATGCCCATGCGGGCAGGAGGAGCATGAAAACCATGGGGATGGCCACGAACCAGACGGGCATGTTTCTGCGGAGGAGCCAGAAGGAGACCACGAGGAGGGCGAGGCCGGCCATGAGCTGATTGGCGGCACCGAAGAGGGGCCAGAGGATCAGACCGCCGGTGCCGATGGTTTCCGCATTCCATGGTTTGCCGGGGCCTGGAAACAGGGCGAGTACGAAGGCCGTGACCACGGCAAAGAGTGTGGCCCCATGGGTTGTTGTCAGCCATGTGAGGGGATTCCATGAGAAGCCGCTGCGGACGGATCCGTGTTCAAACTCCGTATCGTAAGCTTCGGCGGCCATGGCGCTGGGTGAGACCCGTGGAGCGACCGTGGCAGCGAGTTCCTGAACGACATAGCGTTGCAGGCGGGTGGCCGTATCAAGGGTGGTGCCTGCAAAGCTGGCAACCAACACGCCCATGAGGGCACGCGCCATGGCGGGATCAATGCCGAGTGCCTGAACAAAATTTGCCGAGCCCACGACAAAAGCCCCGATGGCCTTTCCTCCGGTCACTCCTTTCCAATCCCCGTAGAGCGACTGCCAGAGCTCAGAGCCAGAGAGATTGGGATAGACCTGCGGCCATCCGAAGCCGATGCCTGCGCCCACGGCGAGAATGACCAGCACGGCCAGAAAACCCTCCAGCAACATCGATCCGAAGCCCTCGAATTGGGCATCTGTTTCGCTGCGCAATTGTTTGCTGCTCGTGCCGGAGCTGACCAGGCAGTGGAATCCGCTGATTGCTCCGCAGGCGATGGTGACAAAGAGAAACGGAAAAATGGGCGGAGCGTTGAGCGGGTGGAGGTTGACTGCGGGCGCTGCCATGGTAAGCCGGAGTGGTTCGGTGGATCCGGTGGGGGTGAAACCAACAACCGAGGCAACGATCAATCCTAAAACGACCAAACCAAGGGACGCGATGAGTTGCAGGCTGTTGATGTAGTCGCGGGGCTGAAGGAGAATCCAAACCGGCATCACGCTGGCTGCGTAGCAGTAGACAAGAAGGATGGCGACCCATGCCCAGAGCGGCCATGCCGCGAGGGCGGCATTAAGAGAACGGATGCTGTTCCCGAGAGTTCCTCCGGACCACTCCATGCCCGGACACCCCGCTCCGAACCACACGGTCGAAAACATCAGCGCAAGCGCCACAATGCTCGGAATCAGCAGTTTTCCGCCTTTGCGGTGGATTGCAAAACCGATCCAAATCGCAATCGGAATCTGCAAAAAGACCGGCACCACGGATTCTGGAAACTGCACAAAAACACTCGCAATCACCCATCCAAAAATTGCGAGAACGACCCAGAGCGCAAACAGCAGAAGAACCAGAAACAGGATTCGAACACGGGGATTCAGGACCCTCCCCGCGATTTCGCCCACGGTCATTCCACGATTTCGCAAGCTGATTACCAGGGTTCCCAAGTCGTGAACGGCTCCCATAAAAATCGACCCGAAAAGCACCCAAAGAAGTGCCGGGACCCATCCCCACATGATGGCCAGAGCAGGACCAACAATCGGGCCGGTTCCCGCGATGCTTGTGAAATGATGACCGAAGACCACGCTTTTGTCCGTGGGCACATAGTCGACATCATCTTGGAATTCGCGGCTGGGGGTCAGAGCACCGGCATCCAATTTAAAAACTTTTCGGGACAACCACCGTCCGTAGGTGAAATAGGCGATGAGATAGAGAACAAATGAGCCGGCGGCGATGAGGAGAATTTGCATGGGGGGAGTTAAAGGCAATACCGTTCAGGAATTGGTAGCGGATTGGCGG
>JBGSVX010000471.1:0-1855 GCA_041752795.1 Terrimicrobiaceae bacterium | reverse complement strand
GTTCACCACACCGATTCCTTTGCTCCTTCGGGTGCTAGTCTGCCTTTTGCGAATAACTGGAGCCTAGCGGGATCGAACCGCTGACCTCCTCAATGCCATTGAGGCGCTCTACCAACTGAGCTAAGACCCCGGTAATTGTTGAGCGACTGTGTGGAGAGGCAAACGGTTCGTCTGTTCTCTTTGACGGTTGCTATCGAGGAACGGGTAATTATGCATTTGATGGGCTGGAGGGCAATCAAAAATGCATTTTGTGTGGCAGGGGCGCAGGACAAATTTCTCATCGCCCGCACTCATTTCGACTCCCAAACTGATGCGCAGGTTTTTGTCATGTGCCCGAAAGGGAACTCTCCTCGATGGCCGGACGTTTGGGTTTTCAGAGTTTCCCCGTGAAGTGCCTCAGCTCGAGGCCGGGCGCTTTTCAGGCCTCGATGATATGGTTTCGAATGGCGTAGCGCACGAGCTCTCCAATGGAATGTAGCCCCAGCTTGCGCATCACGGCAGCCCGGTGAGTCTCGGCGGTTTTGACGCTGATTCCGAGGCTGGTGGCGACCTCCTTGTTGCTTTTGCCCTCGGTAAGGAGTTGGATGATTTCCCTTTCCCGGTTGCTCGGCTTGTTGGTGCCTTGATCGGCGGGCAGGGTGTGAGGAAGTCCTTTTTTCTGAAAACTTTCGAAGAGCACCTCCGAGACTTGGGAACTGAAATAGTGACGTCCCTCGAGAATGGCCTTCACGGCCGCGGCCAAATGCCTCCCTGCATCGGATTTCAGAATATATCCATGGGCTCCTGATTCAACGACTTCATAGACGAGTCGCTCGGCATCATGGACGGTAAAAATCAGGATTTTGGTTTTCGGGCAGAGTTTGAGAATTTGACGTGCGGCATCGATCCCATTGAGGCCCGGCATGCTGATATCCAGAATGGCGACATCCGGATTGAGTTTCTCACAAAGCACGACGGCATCGCGTCCCGTGGTGGCCTCCGCGCAGAGTTCAATGTTTTCCTCGGCTTCAAGAATGTTGCGAACGCCCTGACGCACCACTTCATGATCATCGGCAATCAGAATTTTGATGGAGCTAGACTTTTGCATGGATTTTTGGGGACGGGATAAAAATATCAATTTGAACGCCGGATGGCGAGTTTTTGATTTCCAAAGAACCTCGGAACTGGATAAGGCGTTCACGCATTCCGGCGAGGCCAATTCCCATGCGGGCGGGTTGATTCTGGCTGATTGGGCGGGCGAATCCGTGGCCATTATCTCGTATGGTCATAAAGATTCCCTCTCGCACATCGCATCGGAGTTTGATGGAGGCCGCGGTGGCCCCTGAGTGACGGTAGATGTTGCTGGCAGCTTCCTGAATCACCCGAAACAGCGATGTTTCGACATCGCGCTCCAGACGGGGGAATGGCAATGTCACATCGAGGTCCACTTGGATGCCCGTGCGTTCAATGAATCCATCGATAAACCATCGGGTTGCAAAAGTGAGGCCCACCTCGTCCAGAAGTGGCGGGTGCAGGAGGTAGGAAATGTTTCGCAGTTCCTGACAGCAATCTTGGGCGATGCGGCGGGTTTCGCTGACGATGCGGCGGGTTCGATCATCATTCGCAATGGGAGCGAGCAAACTCACATTCATTTCCAAGGCGGATAGACTTTGCGCTGTGGAGTCGTGAAGTTCCCGTGCGATCCTTCGGCGTTCCTCATCCTGCAATTGAAGGAGGCGGTTTGAGAGCTGGCGAAGTTGTTGCTCCGATTCCTGGATTCCTTTTTCGGCTTCGACCTGGGGAGTCACGTCCGAGGCGACCCACTGGCCTCCAACTGCCGTGCCGTCCGGTCGAAAATTGCATCGCAAGGTGCTTC
>JBGSVX010000470.1:0-5444 GCA_041752795.1 Terrimicrobiaceae bacterium | reverse complement strand
GGCAAGTTCGAGTCCGGCGGCAATGTTTGTGCCGCCACCGGCCTCCAGCGTGGAAAGACGGGAGGCAATCACCGAGCGGTTGGATGCGCTCTGTAAATCCACGACCCAGCGGGCCTCTCCATCAAATGCAACAACCCCGGCATAGTCCAAGGGAGTGAGCATATCCACAGCCGCCATGGCAGCCGAAGCCGCCATCACAATTTTGTCCCCGGTCATGCTCCCACTGCTGTCAATCACAGGAACAATGGCCAGCGAGGGGTCTTCTTTTTGTTTTTGAAATTCGGAGCGAAGAGGCAGGATCTCCTCAATGCGGGTGCCGGAATAGCCACCGGGCCCGAAAGAATTTCCTCCTCCCAGCATGAGCAGCCCACCACCAAAATCTTTCACATAGAGACTGAGTGCTTTCATTTGGGCCTCAGGCAATGCCGAGGCGGGCACATCATCCAAAATCACCGCCTCAAATCCCGATAACGCGGCGGATGAGGAAGGAAGTGCCTCAGGCGGAAGGATCTCCAAACTGATCCCCTGCTGCTCCAGGGCGGTGATGAGCGGGGAGTCATTGCTTGATGTCACAAGGAGCACCCGGCTCGTGCCATGAACCATGACCCCCACCGATGCGGAGTTATTGTCCGAACGGGTGTCCTGACCTCCCCGCACTTTGACCTCGAGGGGAATCCGTCCAGACCGGGAAGCACGCTGGACGATTTCCACCGGTGTCTGACCATTTTTGAGGTTAATGTCGCGTGAGCCCGCGAGCAGACCATCCTCAAAGACATCCACCGTAGCGGAGGTTTCCCGATTGGAAGTGATCATGACCCGCAACGTGAACGGTTCGTTGATGCGGACTTCGCGGGGTGCCTCCAACGATTGAATGTGCAACTCGGGATCATTCGGAGGATTCACAGGAACCGAATGAATCATGACGCCAGAAGATTTCAGGGCAGCGAGATTTTGAATAGCCTCGCCTTCTGTTTCCACACCGTCGGATAGCAACACGAGGATGCGTCCCTGACCTTCCGGGAAAACAGCTGAGGAAAATTGCAGAGCCGAGGAAATATTGGTCGCATCCTCTCCAGCGGGCTCGCGCTCGGCGGGCATTTTTCCGTCCTGAACAAGGCTGGGAGATTTGGCAAAAAGGATGAGACTTTCTTCACCCGGGGAAAATCCACACTCCCGGCGGAGGTCTGAGGCCACTTGCAATCCGGCCGATCCAACACTCGCACTCACGTCCACCGCCCAGACCACATGACGGGATTTCCCGGGCAAAAAAATCCGGGGGTCTGCGATGGCATTGAGCACCAACACAAATAGCAGAACTCGGATTCCCGTGACAATCCGCCGCCTGCCGGGCGTCAGGTTTGTTGCGGAGCGCCGGGCGACGAGCAAAAAAATGAGTCCGGCCGGCAGGAGCCAGAACACAAATGGAAACGCAAATTCCATGGTCATTCCGTGACCCTCCGGTGATACGTGACCCACTCCAAAAACAACCAGACGACGGACGCCACAAGAATCCACCTCCAAAACGGACGGCTCGGAATGGTGAATCCTGCAGTCTGAGGCAGGGAAACTTGGCTGTCAGGAACATGAGAAATCAGACGGCTGAGCTCGGGAGAAGCGCCTGCTGCCGAAACGGGATTTCCAAGATCGCCGCGCAGTGACTGCACGATATTGGAGATCAACACAGGAAATGCCGCGCGGGTCACCAGATCACTCGTGGAAGGATCCATGGAAAAAACCACCCACCGTGGTGAACCCGACCACTTTCCAAAAACGAGCGGGCGGCCGGCACTGGCTACAAAGTTTGTGGCCCCTTCAGCAGGTTGGAATTCGGTGACATCTTTCAGGAAAACATTCTGGAGCGAAACATGACGCATCAGCTCACTGTCTTGGAGCACTTCGGTGATGAGCGGATCTTTCATGACCCCAAGTTTTTCTCCAAAAAATCCACCCGTCTCAGGGGCAATCAGAACAAGGCCGGCTGCCTGAAAATCCGGCGGTGGCAGCACGCCACAAAAAATCCACAGTTTCGATGCGTCCCCGAAGCGCAAGGAATCCGGCGGCCACAAACGCACATAGTTAAAGGCCGGAACGGCCGAAAGTGCCGCCTCCAGGAAGCGGTCAGGTTTCGAAACAAGAACAGCTTCAACCGCAGGCAGAGGAGGGACGGAGATCTGAAAAGAATTATCAAATGCCAGTTGATCGCCGTTATAGCCATCAATCGTTGCGCGATAATTTGCTGCCTCCTCCTCTTGAAAGGTCCATGATTTTCTCCATGGCTCCGAATCCATCAGGCGCATTTCGCGGGAGTCCGTGACGCGACCATTCCTCTCAAGCGTTAACATCGCCTGGGGACCTCCAGTTGCCGGGGACCGCAACGCCTCCACAAAAATACTGACCTCTCCCGGAGCCGAGGGAGAACGTCTTGCCGAGAAACGGGAAATGCCGGCATTCGCTGCCTCACCTCCAAATTTGACAATGCGAATTCCATCCAGCGTCGGCTCGGACAATGCCCCATCCCAAACACCATCGGTAAAAAACCAAATCCCCGCATCCCGGGATTTTGCCAAGGCCTTTGCAAGGTCGATCGCTTCGCGCGGACTGACAACCATGTCGCCGGGCTGGACCTCCGAAAATGCCGCCGCAATTTCCCTCCGGCTATCGGTCCATCCGGAAAGGACTCGTGGCGGAGAACCAGTGAGAATCACTGCGACCGGAATATGTGATCCCAAGGCCATTGTTTCTGCTGCTTCCCGGGCGGCCTCAAAACGGTTGGGTTTCACATCAGCCGTTCTCATGCTGGCAGATCCATCAAGAATCAGAATCAGCGGTTTGGCAGCCACGGTGGCCCATGGCCAGATCGGGCGGGTGAGCGCCGCGACCAGCAAAAACAAAAAGAGGAGTTGCAAAAGCAGTGAAAACCAGCGGCGCAATTTCCTCCATCGGGAAGATTCCGAAAGGGAGGAATGATCCTCCGGCCAGAAAAAGATTTGACTGACCACTTGGCGGCGAGGACGTTCGCGCACCAGATAAAAAAGCACGACCGGCGCCGCCAGTGCTGAAAAAACCCAGAAAAATGGAGCCAGAAAGGTCATTGCCAGGCCAGCACCGATGAGAAGATTTCGGAGAGGGGGGTTTGATTGTCCGCACGCAAAAATGGAATGCCATGTTTTTTGGTGTGGGATTCCATCGCTTCCAAAAATTGGCGGACCCGACCCGAGAAGCGCGTTGCGCCGGCCGGATCCAAAATAACCCGCCGGACCTTTCCGGTTTCGCAATCCTCAAATTCGTATTCTCCGGGAGCGGGGGGAGCCAACTCCGAGGGGTCCACAATGTGAATCACGGCGACTTCTTGTCCGGCATGACGGATCCGATCAATTGCTGCCCGTGCGTCCCCGAGCCCCGAGCCAAACAAATCCCCCACCACCACCACCAAGCCCTTGCGGGGTGCACTTCGCAGCCAGAGCCGCACAGAATCTTCCAGGCAAACGGACCCACCATCCGCTTCGCAGGCTGAAAGCGCACCAAGCCACTCGGGAAAACGTTCCCGTCCACGCCTCGGAGCAAGTCTGCGTGAGGCAGAAATTCCCAGCGGCACAAAGGCGGCACGATCCAAATTTGCCAGCGAGAGATACGCGAGACCCGCCACAATGCGCCTCGCCTGATCAAATTTGCTCGGAGTCCCCCACCCCATCGAACCACTGCAATCCAAAAGAAAATGCACATACAAATCCTCCTCCTCCACAAACAACTTAAGCACCAATTGTCGCCACCTCGCATACGCATTCCAGTCAATCGCCCGCCAATCGTCCCCGCTCACAAAAGGCCGGTATTCAGCAAACTCCACGCTCATTCCCCGCGTGAAACTGCGCCGCTCGGCCCGCAATCGCCCGCGAACCAGACGTCTGGCAAGCAAACCCGCCGACTCAAACTGCCTCAGCGTGGCTTCATCAAATAGCTGATTCGAGTGGCCGGACATGTATCAATGGCAGGAATACGTTTCCATCGCGTTATCGTTCCACCTTGTTCAGTTCCTCGGTCCGGTCACGGCCAAGTTCCGCCTCGGCAAATTTTTTGGAGTCTGCCGGGAGGAAAAGTTCAAAATGATGCACAGTCATGGCCCTCACCCGCAGTGGGCTGTCAAAGGCCAGGTTCAGCACATGACCGCCCCGCTTGCGTTCATGGGTCAGGAAGTGAAAATGATATCCCGGGGCATTGACGCCGCGAAAAAATTCTGGAAATCGAAACCCGACGAGCGTTCCGGTGACGGGCTCCGCTTCCGCCAGTTCAAAAACCGTCTGCTCTTTGACAACCTCCACCAGTTCGCGGTAGGGCGGATTCTGTTTGGGCACACTGCGAACAGTCATTCCGGAAAATGTGCCAGCAATTTCAAAGGCATAGATTCCATTCCGATTCGGGCACAATTGATCAAGATGCTTTTCCAGCCCGGCAAGACTGACATGGCGAACGTCTGGGGTGGATGACGGATTCTTCGGCACAATCTGAACGGACAAATCCGGTGAGAACCGGGCCACCGTGGCAAACGGTGTGCCAAGGCGACCCGACGGACGATGTACCCGCCCATCAGATGTCACCTGATACATCCGCCCTCCGACAACAATCATCTCCCCATCCAACTCCTCGAATGTCCCCAAACCGAGGTTCCCACGCTTCAGGACGTCCGCACATTGAAACTCACCCTCATAGACTCCCGCCAAGAGAGAATCAATCGTCGCAAACTGACTCACCGAACCTACCGGCCTGCTTGCACATCCTGAGACAATCAGCAAAAACAACACGGCGGTCAAATATCTGAACACCGACCCGATTTTTGAGTTTTGAGGCATTAGAATTCTATAACCCCGGATTCCATTCCGCGTGAGCGAAATATTCAGATTCTCAGGTGCCTTGCGATCCATCCAATGCCTTTTTATGGGCTGAAGGTTGGATAACTATTTTTCCTCGCAACCGGTCGCATTCGGTCTTGATTTTTGAAGTATTCCGTCCACATTTCGCAAATTCTCATGAAAGCGAGCCGTCTAAATTCCTGTAAAGTTCCATCATTTTTCCGCTCAAATTCGCCTGCCATTTTGGCAGTGCTGGCTGTCATGATTTTGCCTGATACGATCCATGCGTCCCAAACCTTGGGATATCCTGAATCGAATCCACTGATTTCCTTTGAAGCCCCCGACGACTGGAAGGTGAAATGGAAAAACGACAGCCTGTTTGTGGTGTCACCGGATGGCGGGGACGTGATTGTGGAGGTGAGTGCAATGGAGGCAGCGAGTGATGAGCCTGAGGCGGCCGTGAAGGAGGCGAAAGGCACAGTCTCCGAGGATTTCAAAAATCTGGATTTGGAGGTTTCAGATCCAGCTCAGGCGAATGGTCTGGAGATCAGCATGCTCGGCGGTTCGGGAGAGGACTCCGAGGGGCCTGCTCTGATCAAC
>JBGSVX010000469.1:0-2477 GCA_041752795.1 Terrimicrobiaceae bacterium | reverse complement strand
CTTCTCCGTCTCTTCTGGTGATTCGAATGTCCATTCGCCAATCCATTGATTGTTGGCATAGACGTTGACAGTTTGTGAAGTCAATTGCGGCGGATGAATGAACGCTCCCACCTTGGCATCGAGCCGCAGGTCAAACTTGGGGGATGGCATGGAAAATTGAACGATTGCTGTTGGCCCCTCTGTCCAGGTGGCAGCCGGTTCGAAGTCTGAAAAACCCGACAAACTCTGCCGGGCCTTCCGGAACGCATGTTCATCCGCTCGAAAAGAAATCACCTGACCCGGACGATAACTCAAACGTCGCTTGTTTTCTCTCAGAAGCGAAATGAGGGCCGGGTCTCCGAACTCCAAGTGTTTCAAGGCATCATCAACAAACAGTTTGGCGTACCTGCGGTCGGTGAAATCTAAAAATGCCTCGTTGATTTCTAAAACCAGAAAGTCGGAAGAGAATATCTCTGTACCAAAATCAACCTGATCAACAGGTGACTTGATAGTGATGAGATTGCCATTTTTAAAAAGCCTTTTGTCCTGCTTGTAATAAAAGAAAGAAGTCACCTCCGGGAACTGACCCGAAGCACTTAGTTGTGTTGCCAGTGCTGTGGTGAAGCTTCCACCGACGAATGTGAGGGAAAACCCCGGATTATCCGGCAATTTCCCGGTTGTTTTGATTCGTAGTTTTGTAACCGGATACCGCCATGGAAGAACAAGATTCATCAAATCCACGAGATCCGCATCATCGCCGGTTGGAAGATTCGAGATAGCAGGGGGGTCATGCTCGAGGGGTGACAGCGGCAATCCGCGGGCCTGGAAGGAATTGATAAGGGCCTGTGCTGTTGCCAAGGCTGCATGATCTCCCCAATGAATCCCACCTTTTGGAAATATGGGTGTGGATTGATGGGCCTTTGCCTCAATGGTCTTGGCCCTGCCATCCACAAACCGCACATTGTCTTTTCTAAGAAGCTCGATAAAGAGTTCGTAGGGCGTTGGTCGTGGATCGTAACGGCGAAGCCAGGACGACGGAATGTTTTCTGGCAGGATCGACGGCTTGCTCGGAGTGATCAGGACGAAAAAGGGAATCTCAACTTTGTCGCAGGCATCCTGCAAGCGCCTCAATTTTTGCACTATCGGTTTCAACTGCGCAGAGGTTGTTCTCATCAGGCAGAATTTTGACAGGTGATAGTCTGTAAAAAGCGAGTCGTCATTTCCGATAACAATCCCAGAGGCCAGAGGGCTCTGCCTGAACAGGCGATACCAACTTTCGCTGGTGAGGCGGATCAACAATTCGCGTCCGGCAAAGTTGTTGTTGAAACGGTCTGCCAGACTTTTTTGGTATTGGCCGTTTGACAAGGTCTCCCATGATGCAGGGACGGGCGTCGGCTTGACAACCACCCCAGTGAGGGTTTCGTTTCGAAGCCAAGGAGCATTTGGCAGAAATCCCGGCTGAAGTTTCAGGCTTAAGGAGAGAATCGCCGGAGTAACAAATAGGAGGAGAATGCCAACAAAAAGGCATTTCTCGACCGAGAGCTGGCCTCCGGGTTTTTTAGTGAAACTCAAGGGCAGCAATGATTAGTCAGGGATATTGTTCCCGCAAAGCTTCGCAAGGTCGCCGATGGTCTTGCTTTCACTGATTTGGTGAGGCAGAAGGGAAAGACCGAAGTGTTCGTCCACAAAGACGATGAATTCCATGACTCCCACGGAATCCCATGTGGAGTGCTCAGCCAGCAGTGTTTTTTCCCGGGCAGTGCCCGCTGGAATTTGAAGAATTTTTTCGAGTCCTTGATAGAGTTCGTTTGAGGTCATTGGTTTAAAAAATGGCGGGGTTGTCAGGGTTATGTCTGCTACCAGGTTATCAGGGTTCCGCCCCATGAGTATCCTACGCCGAAGCCTATGAGCAAGGTCCTATCACCCTTCTTGAGTGTTCCCTGCAATGATGCGGCTTCAAGGACCAGAGGGATGCTTGATGAAGCTGTGTTGCCGCTTTCTGCGAAGTGGATCAGGAATTTCTCGTGAGGCACATCAAGGCGTTTTCTCAAATATTCGAGCAAGTAGAGGTTGGCCTGATGAAACACAAAGCAATCCACTTGATCTTGGTTTATACCCGCTTTGTCCAGCAGGCGTTGCATGCAATCCGGGACGACACGGATCGCAAAATTCAGAATCTCGGGTCCGTCCATGTGCATCCGGAATGGGATCGTTCCTGACTCTCCCTGCGGGAGCGGATTTCTCATGCCTCCGTGCTCCACGATGAGGTTGGGGCCGCCTTCTCCATTGGTTCCAAAAACGAAAGGACCGATCCGGGAGTGTTCGCATTCGACGGCTTCGATCCAAGTGGCTGTTGCGCCATCACCAAAAAGCGAGATGAGACTGCGGTCATTGGGATCAAGGGATTTTGAATAGGTGTCCCCGGTGACCAGCACGACATTTTTTGCCTGGCCTGTTTCGATGAGGCCTTTGGCTAGGCTGAGACCATAGATATAGCC
>JBGSVX010000468.1:0-4628 GCA_041752795.1 Terrimicrobiaceae bacterium | reverse complement strand
TTCAGGAGCCTCGGGTTCTCGAATCACCAGAAGAAGAAAACGCCGGTGGTGGCACGACGCATCCGGCGCGTTTGCTTCACATTTATTTTGCCCATGGGTTTACCTGGCTCGGGGTTCAGACCATGTTTGTTTACATGTTTGCTTACGTGAAACATGCGATGGTGCTTCCGGAATCCGGCGATGAGGCCATCGGGCAGGTGATCAATATTGCTTTTCTTGTGCTGAATACCGTGGGGTTCCTCCTGCCGGTGTTTGTGCTTCAGCCAGTTTCCAAAACCCTTGGCCTTGTGCGAACACATGCGCTCTGCATCGCCGCCATGGCCGTCGGGTACGCAGGCATCCTGTTCTGGGGTCAGACCCCCGCCGCCCTCTACGCAGGCATGGCTGTCGTAGGCATCGGCTGGGCCTCCACGGTCAGCCTGCCGTTTGCCATCATGAGCAACAATGTGGACAAAAATCGAATGGGTTTTTTCATGGGCATCTTTAATCTCTCCGTCGTCATTCCCCAACTCCTCGCCAGTGCGGTGATTGGAAGCTTTGTAGCCTCCGCTTCGGACAAGAGCCTCGTCTTTGGAATTGCCTCCTGCGCCCTTACTGTGTCAGCCGTGCTCTGGTTCACAATCCGCGAAAACGCAACAAATCAATCCGCCGCAGTAATCGCGCCCGGACATTGATCGTCTGATTTACTGACAAACATGACTCTCCAACCGGGTTCCAATGAGATGGGCTGGCCACGGCCGCACACGGCTACGGCCCTGTGTGGCTGGCATGCCCTTGCGTAATGGACTCCGTTGAGGGTTCCGAATGTCGGAACCGCCAATCTATCGCCAATTTCTTGGCGACATTGGGGCCCACTTATATTGCAGCTAAACTGAGTGGCAGCTATCTGAGATCGAAGCGGTCGAGATTCATGACTTTGTTCCATGCGGCGACGAAGTCGTTGAGGAACTTGGCAGGAGAATCGGCGCAGCCGTAAACTTCTGCGAGAGCCCGGAGTTGGGAATTTGAACCGAAGACCAAGTCAATCCGTGTGCCCGTCCATTTGAGTTCACCGGTTTTGCGATCTCTGCCTTCGAAGAGTTCCTCCTCGGCGGAAACCGGTTTCCACTCGGTGCCCATATCGAGGAGATTCACGAAGAAGTCATTCGTGAGAGTTCCCACCCGGTTCGTGAAGACACCGTGTGAGGATTGGCCGACGTTTGCACCCAAAACGCGCAGGCCACCGATCAGGACGGTCATTTCCGGGGCGGTGAGGGTCAGTAACTGGGCTTTGTCCACAAGGAGTTTTTCTGCAGGAATCGTAAACCTCGTTTTGAGGAAATTCCGGAATCCATCAGCCACGGGTTCGAGGGCAGAAAAAGATTCGACATCCGTGAGTTCCTGGGTCGTGTCTGAACGTCCGGGAGTGAATGGGACGGAAATGTCCTGACCCGCCGCTTTGGCAGCCTGTTCGATGGCGGCACAGCCGGCGAGGACGATGAGGTCAGCAAGGGAGATGCTTTTTCCATTGGACTGGCTGGCATTAAACCCTGTTTGAATTTCTTCCAGGGTTTGCAGGACCTTGGCGAGTTGGGCTGGCTGATTGGCTTGCCAGAATTTTTGTGGAGCGAGGCGGATGCGGGCGCCATTGGCTCCGCCGCGTTTGTCCGATCCACGGAATGTGGAGGCCGAGGCCCATGCTGTCGAAACCAGTTCCGGGATACTGAGACCCGAAGCAAGGATTTTGGTTTTGAGGGTGGCAATATCCTGCGAATCCACGAGTGGGTGGTTCGCGGCGGGAACGGGGTCCTGCCAGATGAGATGTTCTGCCGGAACTTCGGATCCAAGGTAACAGGCGAGCGGACCCATGTCACGATGCGTGAGCTTGAACCATGCCCTCGCAAAGGCGTCGGCAAACTGATCCGGGTTCTCAAGGAAACGGCGGGAGATTTTTTCGTAGGCGGGATCGAAACGCAGGGAGAGATCCGTGGTGAGCATTGTCGGCAGATGGCTCTTGGTGGGGTCATGCGCATCGGGAATAAAACGATCGGCATTTTTTGCGACCCATTGATGTGCGCCGGCCGGGCTCTTGGTGAGTTCCCATTCAAAGCCGAACAAATTCTCGAAGTAGTTGTTGCTCCATTTGGTCGGGGTGGCTGTCCATGTGACTTCGAGTCCGCTGGAAATCGTGTCGCTGCCCTTGCCCGTGCCGAAGCTGCTTTTCCAGCCGAATCCCTGTTCCTCAAGCGGAGCCGCTTCGGGCTCGGGGCCGACATGTTTTGCGTCACCGGCTCCATGGCACTTGCCGAAGGTGTGACCGCCGGCAATGAGCGCGACGGTCTCTTCATCATTCATGGCCATCCGCGCGAAGGTCTCGCGGATATCGCGCGCGGCGGCTAGGGGGTCAGGGTTTCCATTTGGACCCTCGGGATTCACGTAAATGAGACCCATCTGGACTGCGGCCAGCGGGTTCTCGAGGTCCCGGTCCCCGGAGTAGCGTTTGTCGGCAAGCCATGTGGTTTCCGCACCCCAGTAAATGTCTTCCTCGGGCTCCCAGATATCGACCCGACCGCCACCAAAACCAAAGGTTCGGAAGCCCATGGATTCCAAGGCGACATTGCCTGTGAGGACCATGAGATCAGCCCACGAGATTTTGCGTCCGTATTTCTGCTTGATCGGCCAGAGAAGGCGGCGGGCTTTGTCAAGGTTCACGTTGTCGGGCCAGCTATTGAGCGGGGCAAAACGCTGATTGCCGGTTCCTGCGCCGCCTCGTCCGTCGCCTGTGCGATACGTGCCGGCACTGTGCCATGCCATGCGAATAAAAAATCCGCCGTAATGACCAAAGTCGGCAGGCCACCAGTCCTGCGAATCGGTCATGAGCACCTCAAGATCTTTTTTTAGCGCAATAAAATCGAGGCTGTTAAATTCTGTAGCATAGTCAAAATTTTCCCCCATCGGATCCGAGAGGCCCGAGTGTTGATGGAGCACTTTGAGATTGAGTTGGTTCGGCCACCATTCGCGGTTGGATGTGCCGTTGCCGGCGGAGTGATGAAATGGGCACTTGGATTCAGTTGACATGGCTTTGCTCAGTTAGGGTGAGTTGTGTGAACGATTATTTTACGCCGCGTGTCGAAGGGCGCAAGTCCGGCCTTTGAGTTTTCACCCGAGACTTTATGGGGGAGGGATTTCCGTTGACTTTTTCGGATGGGGAAAAGAGTTGATTGAGACCATGGAGTATGAGGTCACGCGATTTACCGAATTCCTGCATTCAAGGAAAACGGTCGGGCGATTCCGGGTGGGGGTTTTTCCAAAACAGGGCAAAATCGATGGGAAAAAATTTGCTGTGGCCTGTGGGGTGGGGGTTGCGAATCAGTTGGCCGAGTTTGAGGGCCCGGATTCCGTGGATTTCACACTCTTCCCTGACCGGTCGGTTTTGAAAGCGACGACCATGTATTCCTGTAAAGGCGTTTACCTTTTGCAACGAAGGGGAAATGATTTTTACGAAATGCTTCGCCAAAAAATTATGTCCTCTGATGAGATCCTGCTGGACATGAAAAGTGCGTATCTCTCATTGGGCCGCCCATGGTCGAAGGTTATTTTGGAGGAATTGTTGGTCGGTGAGAACGGGCCGGATCAAATTCCCTACGACTACAAGTTTTTTATGTTTGGCGGGGCGGTTGGCGCGATTTTTCAGATTGATCGCAATGTGAGTCCACTGCGGCTGGCGGCATTCCGGGAGGGATTTCAAGCGCTGAGCGAAGGTTTTTTAAAATACCTTGATGGATTTGTTCCGGGACCTCCCGTAGTTCCTGCAAATGCAGACACATTGATCGAAACGGCTCGGCGGATTTCTTTAAAATTGGATGTTCCGTTTTGCGGGATCGATCTTTATACGACCGGCCAGGAAGTTTTTTTTGGTGAAATCACCCCGGTTCCGGGCCTTCCATATCAGGGAAGAAGGCTAAGGTTTTCTAAGGAATTTGATTTGGAACTCGGAGCCCTGTGGAAAGCAGAGTGTCTGCAGCGAGGCCTGCCCATCCCGAAAATTTCCTCGCCTCCGCCCGCAATCGTTAATGAATGCCTTGAGGCCGGAAAGATCATGGCGTAACCGGCTTGGATTTTTTCAATGGTACTTTTTTGAAAGAGGGGCAGATATCCATCAACTCGCAGGATGGGCAGTCGGGATTTCTGGCCATGCAGCGGCGGCGTCCGTGCCAGATGAGCCAGTGGCTGAGGTCGGACCATGATTTTTGTGGGAAGAGTTTCGCGAGGTCTGCTTCGATTTTGACGGGATCGGAGTGGTTCGTGAGACCGAGGCGGTTGGAGAGGCGTCCGACATGGGTATCCACGACGACGCCTTCATTGAGGCCAAAGGCATTGCCAAGCACGACATTGGCGGTTTTGCGGCCGACTCCTGGAAGCGAGGCCAAGGCTTCCAGCGTGCGGGGGACCTGACCATTGTGGTTCGCCAAGAGCGCTGCCGCCATGGCTCTCAGGTTTCTGGCTTTGTTTCGATAGAAGCCGGTGGAATGAATAATATGTTCGAGATCTTCCTGGGCGATCCCTGCGTAGTCGGATGGGGACTTGCAGATGCGAAAGAGTTCCTTGGTGACGATATTCACCCGCTTATCCGTGCATTGGGCCGAGAG
>JBGSVX010000467.1:0-8462 GCA_041752795.1 Terrimicrobiaceae bacterium | reverse complement strand
AGCCTTTGAAAAAGATGCTGCGCAGAAGGTTTTCTCGAACCTGACTGTGGACGGATTCGGATTTGATGTGGAGGCCCTGGCTTTGGCCACGCGATTCGGTTACCGGATTGTGGAGCGTCCAGTGGAATGGTGTGATGCGCCGGGCTCCAAGGTCCGGGCACTCCGCGATGGAAGCCGGGCCTTTTTGGAAGCCGTGAAGGGAGCCCGCCGTGCGGGTCGCGTGTCAGTTCCCTGAATCCAGCGCCGTTTTTGCTGCGGCCTGATTTTTCCGCGCTGCGATGAATGAGTTCACGCAGAGGGCGAGGAAGATCAGGCAAATGATGCTGGTGATCGACTGAGCAGCCACGGCAGCGGGCCTGGCGAGTTCCGCGCCGGAGATCAAAGCGGGAAGTTGGAAGAGTCCTTTGAGGGTTCCCAAAAAGCCAAGAAGGCCAAGCATTGCCGCAGCATGCATCACATGTTTGCGGATGCCGGGTTTGGCCATGGCAATCACCCCGCAGATAATCATGAGTGTTCCAAGAACGGATGGGATGAGCGCCGTGGGTGATTCGCGTCCGGTGGCAAGCCAACCCGTGGTTCCAACAATGTCCAACAAGGCACCTGTGATGATCGTGATAATAGGCATGGCAGTGAATGTGGCTGATCCGGCAAACTTCGCAAGTCCGATGGTGGATTTTGATTCAGGAAAAAATCGGACGGATGTGTCTCACAAGAAGGTTATGGGTCACATTCGCAGCGATGATTTTCCGGTGGGCCTTCAACGCATCCGTGAACCGGTCTCCCATTTGTGCGGCAACTTTGAAGGAGACGTGGATGAACTGACGGAATTGCGGGTCATAGTCGGGGTGGGTTAGATCATGCCGAAGCGTGTTCACAAATTTTTCGGAGGTCCAGGAGTTGACTGTTTCCACGGTCGGAAGATGTGCGGCGTCAATGTCCACGACCGGTCCATACGGGGCAATCAGTTCAGCGGCCTTGGGGTGGGCTCCTGCGTAAATCTCTTTGGCAATCACGAGGCCTGCTCCGCCGGCCTCCGCGAGACCAATCACTTCCTCCAGCCATGTGGTTCCGGCTGTTTTGACATGAAGTCCGGCCCCATGTTTTTTTATGAGGCGATTGATGATCGGATATAACGAAAATTTGTCGCTTCCCGAGTGAACGCTCAATTTGAGGTTTTCTGGCAGGCCAAATTCCCGCACGGCGAAGGCAATCACACAAAGGTCTTCATCAAATTCTTTTTCGAACTGCGCCAGATCCCCGACATAATCGACGCCTTTGTTGAAACGTCCGGTGAACTTGGGTGCGATGGTTTGAACTGGCACACCAACTTGGGCCAGCATGGCCAGAATCAAAAAGAGTTCAGCCGGAGTTTGGGGCGAATCGGTTTCATCGACCGAAACCTCGGTGATGAAATTGTCGGTCCCTTTTTTTGTGGCGACGTGACGATAAATGCGACCGGCTTCCTGCATGGCAGCCAGAAACTTGCAGCCGGCAGCATGCACGAGATCGGCAGTGAAAATCAGGGGATCGGCAATGCCTGGCACCGCCAACTCACCGACGTAGCGGGACATGCTCGCATCGAATGCGGCAAGGTCAGCTTCCGAAGCGGACTGACCCGTGAAATCGGCCACGTCCAACGTATAAAAATCACTGGCGGCAAGAAAGTTGTCCACGGTCTTGAGGCCGATGTGATCAGCATCCACATAATACGGTTTGGTCCAACCCAGCGCCTTCACGGCGGCATCCGCCTCGGCACGCAAATCGTCCGGACGCGAGTGAACGAGCAAATGCTCGCGATTGGATTTGTTCCAAACCGGATGCACGTCCAATCCCTCCGCTTGAGCAGAGATCATGGCCTGCAATTGCGCCTCACCCTCATGAGCAAAGCGGTCACCTGTTCCAATGGTCAGTTTTTCAATTTTCATAAATTCATTCACCACTTTTGCCAGTGGGGTTTTTGGGCAAAAACATGATGGTAGTAGTCGCGCCGTTCCAGTTTTGAGGCGGCGGCCTCATCAAGAAACACGCGTACGGTTGGGTGCATTTGCAGGATGGAAGCCGGGACGGAGGCCGTGACCGCGCCCTCAACCATGTTGGCAATCGCGCTCGCCTTGGACTCGCCGAAAGCGAGCAGGGAGATGGCGCGGGATTCCATGATCGTGCCGATGCCCATGGTGATCACATGATGAGGCACATCATCCATCGAAGAAAAAAACCTGGCATTGTCCGATCTGGTCCTCTCGGTGAGAGTTTTGATTCTCGTGCGGGACGCGAGTGAGGACGTGGGCTCATTGAAGCCGATGTGGCCATCAGTTCCGATTCCGAGGATTTGGAGGTCGATGCCTCCGGCGTTCCGGATCGCCAATTCGTAGGCCTCGCAGTGGGCTGGCACGTCTGCCGCAAGTCCATCGGGAATATGGGTGTTCCCGACAGGCATGTTGATATGACGAAACAAATTTTCCTCCATGAAATGTTGGTAGGAGGCCGGATGACCGGGTTCCAAACCAATGTATTCGTCCAGGTTGAAGGAAGAGGCCTGGGAAAAATCGACCTGATGTTTCTGGAATTTGCTGATCAGTTCGGCATAGAGAGCGAGCGGAGTGCCTCCGGTTGCCAATCCGAGCACTGCCCCGGGTTTTGTGTGAAGCAGGGAGGCCAATTGATCTGCCGTGCTGAGGGAAGCCGCGGCAGCGTCAGGACAAATAATGATTTCCATGGAGGTCAGAGCGGCAGATTCCGCCCCACCAAAAACTTATTTGATATCGAGGAGTTCGACTTCAAAAATGAGCGCCTCATCGGGTCCGATCAAACCGCCGGCACCGCGCGGGCCATAAGCAAGATTTGATGGGATAAAGAGCTGAATTTTTCCACCTTCGCCAATGAGTTGAACCCCCTCGGTCCAGCCTGGAATCACGCGATTGAGAGGAAATTCAATCGGCTCTCCGCGTTTGTAGGAACTATCGAATTCCTTGCCATCAAGAAGAGTGCCCTTGTAGTGAACAAGGACCGTGTCGGTCGCTTTGGGGCCTTTGCCTTTGCCGGGATTGATAATTTTATACTGCAATCCACTGGAGGTCTCTTGGACACCGGGTTTGGATTTGTTTTCAGTGAGGAAGGCCTTGCCTTTTTCGGCGGCCGACTGGGCGGTTGCGTTGGTTGGGATCATGAGAACTGTTGCGGCGAAAGCTGAAAGGAGGAGACGGGTCATGGTGTTGGTTCGGTGGATGATTTGCGGGGTTGGGTGAAGGCGGGAATATTTTTTATACCGGCATCCTTGAGGGCATCAAGGACTTTAACCACCACACCAAATGCTGCCTCCCGGTCAGCTTGCATGGCAATCTGACGTTCGGGATACTTCGTGCGTGCGGCGGTCAGTTCGGCTGACAGCAAATCCAGAGAGATGGGCTTTCCATCAAGGGTGATTTCGGTTTCGCCTTTGACCTGAAGCAGGATCGGTTCGGTTTGCTCAGCGGGGGCGAGTTCGGCCGTTTTGGAATCCGGCAAATTGATTTGAAGCTGGGGTTGGGTTTTTCGGAATGTGGTCGTGACGATAAAAAAGATGAGCAGGATTGCGAGGATGTCGATGAGCGACACCAGCACAATCGAGGGCTGCCTTTTTTTCCGCGTGTAGAATTTCATGGAGGCAGGGCGCCTATTTTTTATCGATGGTGAGAATCGTGGGAGCGGCTCCTTGGGGATAACACTTGGCAACAAGATCTCCGACCAAGGACTCCATCTCCACCGACATCACTTCAATTTTGCGTTGAAAATAGTTGAGAGCAATCAAGCTGGGTGCGGCGACAGCCAGGCCAACTATCGTTGTGTTCAAAGCTTCGGCAATGCCCCGGGCGATGGCGACCGGATCCCCTCCTCCACCAAGATTTGCAAAAATCCCTACAAGGCCCGAGAGCGTGCCGAGGAGGCCGAATAATGGTGCGACCCCGGTGCTCATTTCCAGAAGCACCAGACCACTTTCGAGGCGGGCCACTTCATGTCGGGCCTGAGTCTGAACGGCCTCCACCGCCTCTGTGCGCGGCCATGTCAATTGACGCAATAACATCGCCAGGATGCGGCCAAGGGCTGACGGGTTCGCATTGATGAGCTTTTGAAGATTGTCGAGATTGTCGCCGGGCTCAAGACGCTGAATTTCTTTGACCAGACCGGGAGGAATCACCGCACGCTCGCGAAGGGCCGATCCGCGCAGGATGATCACGGTCAGAGACATAATCGAGAGCAGGAGAAGAAACGCCATGAATATCCCGCCCTTCACAAAAAAATCCACGGCGGGAGTCAGGCTGAAAGCTGCAAAAAGTTCGTTCATGAGATGTGGGTTGGATTTTTGGGAGTGAGTGGGAGCATGGTCGCTGATTGGCTGATGGTCAATTCGGGAGGATCGTGAAAGTGAAATCCACTTCAATGGCACCCTCTTTAAGCATCGGCAGGATCTCCGGTGGAATCGGGGGAATTTCCGCATCCATCACGGCCCGCACACTGGTTGAAGCAAAACTTTCATTCGAGCTGTTACGAAGGACCTGACATTTTTGGACTTTGCCATCGCTTTTCACGATGAAGCGGACTTCCAAAGTTCCAACATTCAGCAGTGAAATGGCTTCATTGACGTAATAATACCATCGCGAACCAATGGCATCGGAAATTTGTTTTTTGTAACGTCCGAGTGGTGTGGAGACGGCGTCTGCTGAGGACCGTCCTCGGTTTGAGATATTGCCTTTGAGTCGGGTGATCCGGGTTTGGGGCTGATAGCCGGGTGTGCTTGGAGTCGCGGGGCGGGTTTCGGGTTTGGGCGTTTCGGGCGTTGGTTTTGGTTGGGCCTTGGGTTTGACCGGCTGAAGCAGCGCGACTTCACTGTCGGGAGGTGCGGTGGGCTCTGGCTTGGGAACGGCCTCTTTGGGCGTCTGCGGCGAAGTTTCTGCTTGCTGAACCAGGGGAACTGGCGGCGCTGCTTTCGAGGGTTCCGCAGCCGGGGCCGATGGCCGGGGCTCACGACCGGGAGTGAACTCACGATTTTCAAAACTGGTCGCTGGACTTTCCTCGCCTTCTTGGGAGGGAAGAGGAATGGTTCCTTCTGCCGGGATCGCCGACGCGGCGAGCGTGTTTTTGTCAGATTCAAACGCAGGTTTCTCGGGGGCTTTGGGAGCCTCCTGAGCCGAAGTGGTGGAAAGATAGGCCGGCTTTGGCTCGGTCTTCGGCGGCTCAATCATGGTGATTTCCATCACGTCCTCATCCGGAGGAATCGGGATGGCCGGAGGTTCGAGACCAATAAGCACGGCAATGCCCACAATGAGCAGCAAGTGAAGCAGGATCGAAACAAGAACCGCGCGTGCGGTTTTCTTGCGTTCATTTTCCTGCCAGCCCATGAGTGCTGTGTTCATTGACCGGGAAGTGTGCCCGTCGTTCGGGCATGGTGGAAGAGGTATTGTTGGACATAGCCGGCGTAGGGGCCAAACCGGCGCACACTGAATTCTTCAAGTTTGAGCGGACTTGCTTTGCGACGGCGCATGGCAGTTGCAATTCTCGCGATCCAGACGTCCACGGGCACGGCTTCCAGCCTGCCATACGCAAACAAAAGGACGCAGTTGGCAATTTTTCTCCCAACACCGGGGAAACAACAAAGTGCCTCACGGAGCTCGGAGGTCGGCAAAATTTGAAGTGATTCCAAATTGACCCGGCCTTCAGAAATTTCGCGCGCGGTACCCAGCAGGCTTTTTGCACGAAAGCCAAGCCCGCAGGCCCGCAAATCACTTTCGGAAAGCGAGGCAATGCGGGTTGCCTCGGGATAAGCGTTCACGGAACTGCCTTCGACGGCCTGACCATATTTCGAGCGCAAAGTGAGCGACATCTGACGGATATGCGCCACTTGTTTCATGGAAGACGTGATGAAGGTGGCGAGGCATTCCCACAGCGGCTGACGAATGATTCGCATGCCCCGGCATCCAGCGAGGGCCGCCTGGGAGTAGGCATCGGAGGGAAAACTCTCGTAAACGGATGTCATCGGATGATCCAAGTTAAAATAACGCCGAATATTTGGAATGGCGCCACGGAAAATTTCGAGTCGGTCTGCTTTCTGACCGAGGACAAACAGTTCACGATCCGCCACAACGCTCCAGATTCCATCCTTCAGATCCGCATGAAAAACCTGCCCGCATTGAAGTGAGAGAGCGAGATCAAAGTCCGGAGCCGTCAGGGTTCTGGGGCGGTGCATGGAGACCGGTTCAGACATTCAGAATGGCAACATCCCCATAGAGCGTGGTCAGCGAGGCGCGGACTCCATGAACAGAAAAAATCTGACCCACGTGCCGGGGTTCGCCTTCAAACACCACGATTTTGTTTGATCTGGTCCGACCGGTGAGCCGTCCGGCAAATTTTTTGCTGGTGCCTTCGCAAAGGATTTCGACGGTTGTTCCCACGAGGTCCTGCATTTTTTGAGCGCAGTGCCGGTTGATCACATCCAACAGGTCACGATTGCGCTGTTCTTTAACTTCTTCGGGAAGCTGATCCTCCATCGTTGCGGCAGGTGTTTCGCGGCGTTGCGAGTAGCGGAACACAAAGGCATTGTCGAAGCCCACTTCGTCACACAAAGCAACGGTCGCCAAAAAGTCTTCGTCCGTCTCGCCGGGGAATCCGACGATGATATCTGTCGTGATGGCAATGCCAGGACGCGAAGCACGCAAGCCCGCGACGAGGGATCTAAATTTTTCTGCGGTGTAGCCGCGCCTCATGATTTTGAGGATTCGGTCCGAACCGCTTTGCAGGGGCAGGTGAACGTGTTCGCAAAGTTTGGGGATGCGGGCAAACGCAGAGATCAGGTCCTTGCGGAAGCCGATGGGATGCGGCGAGGTGAAGCGGATGCGTTCGATGCCGTCCACTTCCGCGACAGCCTCAAGGAGTTGAACAAATGGGCTGATTCCTTCCCGTGCCGGAAATTCGTGGCGACCGTAAAGATTCACGATCTGACCCAACAGCGTGACTTCCCGTACTCCCTGGTCAGCGAGGCCACGGACCTCGGAAACAATTTCCTCAATCGGGCGGCCACGTTCCTCGCCGCGCGTTTGCGGCACAATGCAAAAGGCGCAGTGCATATTGCAGCCTTGCATGATGGACACAAAGGCCGAGGCGCGGGCTCCCCGGTCCATGTGATCACGGATTGTGTTTTGCGAACCCTCCTCCTCTGCGGTGTCAACAATCGGAAGCCGTACATCGTCGATTCGTGCCTCCAACTTCGATCGAAGCAGATCATCGACATAATCTGCCACCCTGTGAAATTTTTGGGTTCCGGCCACGAGGTCCACATGAGGAGAATTCGCGAGTAATTCCGCACCTCGGCTTTGGGCCATACACCCCAAATACCCCAGCACAAGGTGCGGACGACGTTCCTTCAGTTTGGAGAGCATGCCCATTTTGCCGATGGCTTTTTGTTCAGCCATGTCCCGCACGCTGCACGTATTCAATAAAATGACATCCGCAGATTCCTCCTCCGAGACCAGATCATATCCCCTCGCCAACAAAGACCGTGCCACCTGTTCGGAGTCACGCTCGTTCATTTGACACCCATAAGTCTTGATATAAACGCTCGGCATAAACCCACCAAACTACGCCCATTTTTGGTTTCCGTCGAAGTTTTTCAAATGCCGGAATTTTTGCAAAACGATCAAACCACAAAACCTTCACAAAATTCCGCTTGTGTTCCTGACGATCGCACCGGAAATAGCAGGAGAACCATGCACAACAGCACCCCCACAAAAAAAGGTTACGCCATGCCCGCAGAATGGGAACCGCACGAAGCCACATGGATCTCGTGGCCGCATCCCCATGGAAACAGCTTTCCGGGCTCTTACAACCGTGTGATCCCATCGTTTGTGCGCATGGCCGCAGCCATCGCAGAATCCGAAATTCTCCGCATCAATGTCCTTGATGCAGAAGAAGAAAAAATTGTGCGTTCGCTTTTGAAAGATCTTCCGGCGGATCGCGTGGAGTATTTTCACATCCCAACCGATGAACCATGGTGCCGGGATCACGGCTCGATTTTTGTGAAACGTGCGGAATCTCCGAAATTGGCGGCTCTGGATTTCGGGTTCAATGCGTGGGGATACAAATTGTCACCTTTCGAAGAAGACGATGAGGCCGCATCGAAAATGGCCGCGGCCGTTGGCGTGCCAATATTTAAAAAGCGGGATTTTGTGTTTGAGGGAGGATCGATTGATGTGAATGGTGCCGGCTGCGTGCTCACAACCGAGTCATGTCTTTTGAATCCAAATCGCAATCCGGGCATGTCTCGCGAAGAGATTGAGCAGGTATTGAAGGACTTCTTGGGTGTCTCCAAGGTGTTATGGCTCGGGGACGGAATTGAAGGGGACGATACGGATGGTCATGTCGATGACATTGCCCGTTTTGTGAATGCCCACACCGTGGTGACCGTGATTGAAGAGGATCAAAGCGATCCGAAC
>JBGSVX010000466.1:0-7150 GCA_041752795.1 Terrimicrobiaceae bacterium | reverse complement strand
TGGTTTCTGATCTTCACTCATGATGTGCCTAAATAGAACGGGCGTCCGAGGACGTTCGCCTGCGCCGCGAATTGAGGGTCAGCCCCAGGCCTCCAACAATCAAAAGAATCACTGTCGACGGCTCGGGAACGGCAACATAGTTCACATTTAAATTGTTGCCCGTGCGCGAAATGGAAAATGAAGCGGAAGGCCGGAAGGCTGCAAGGGACTGGCCGAGTGAGTCCACGGAAATTCCAGAAATGCTGAAAATGCCCGTGCTGGTGCCCGCTCCGAGATGGCTGGCAATTTGCCACTGACGATCGAAATTCCAGAAAGAGTTTGACCAATCCACCGAGGAGCCAGCTCCATTGAATGCAAGGGAAATTCCAGAGCCTGTTGTGATTGCGAGGTTTCCTCCGGTGATGAGGATCCGATCAAAGTTCGTTCCCGGCCCGGAGTCTGAGTTGTCCATCAATTGCCAATCCAAGGTGGATGTGGCGGAGTAATTGAGGCCGGCGGAGAATGTTTGCTGTCCTGCGGATCCGATTGCACCCGGTGAGTGAAAACCCGAAACCGTAGTTGCGCGGGCAATGCTGCCCGAGCCTGCAAGTCGGGTTCCTACGGATGTTATCAGGGTGCCCCCGGCGGCCACACTGCCATTGACTTCAAATGCTCCCCCGGTGATCGAAATATTCCCCGAGGTCGCCGACGTGGCTGCACTTCCAAGGGTCAGCGTTCCAGTTCCCGTTTTTAAAAGAGATGCGGTTCCGATGTTGTACCGGCGTTGAAAGACGATATGACCCGCCCCGCCTATTGTCAGAACAAAGGATCCACTCACGGCATCGTCTATGGGACGGGCAAAAGTGAGAGTGTCTGCGGTGGATGTGATCGTTGTGGCTGCCGTGATCGTTGTTGAACCAGTGAGAGTGTTGTTTCCTGAAAGGTTCCGCAAAGCACCATTTCCGGCGACCCCGGCCCCGGTCAGAGTCAGATTCTCTCCCGAGGAGATCCCGCCCGCCAGAGCTAGCGTGGCACCAGACGATACCGAGGTGCCTCCCGCTGTGGTTCCCAGAGCCCCGCTGCTTCTGGCTTCCAAGGTTCCTCCAGAAACCGTGGTTGCTCCGCCATACGTGTTGGTACCTTCCAAGATGAGAGTGCCCGTGCCGGATTTGGTGATGGTTCCAGACGTTGATGTGCCGCCATTGGCAACAACTCCGATAATGCGGGTTTCACCACTGCCGGTGATTGTGAGTCTTCGGTTGGTGGCTGAGTTCGAAAGGTTGATGTTTGAGAACGTCGCGACGGCTCCGGTGTTGGATGTGAAGGTGCGGCTGCCGGTGAGCGTAGTCAGGCCAAGCAAGGTGATATTGCTCGATGAAGCCAGCGCGGCATTACCTCCCAGCGTGACCGCATTCGAGATGCTGCGTGGTCCGCCAAGCGAAGCAAGTGTGCCACCACTCAGCACAAAGGTCCCGGTTCCTAATGCCTGATTGCTCCCCACAGCAAGTGTGCCTGCTGACATCGTGGTTGAGCCCGAGTAGGTGTTGTTGGCGGTGAGTGACAGCATTCCATTACCACTTTTCGAAAGGTTGTCTGCGCCGGTCCCGGTGCCATTTTGCACCACTCCGGAAATCACAAGATTCCCACTGCCGTTAATGGCCAAGGTGCGGGCTTGGTTATTTTCGCCGAGGGTCACAATGCCAGCCAGGGTGGCTCCATTGCCGGTGTTCACTGTCAGGGTCCTGCTACCAGTCATATTCCATGCCCCTGTGAATGTGAGCGACTGGGTGCCATTCAGGATTGCCGTGCCTTGATGCGTGACCACGTTGGCCAGAGTTCGTGGACCTCCGGATGCCTCGACGGTTGCCGAGCCAAGAAGAAATGTGCCGACACCGAGTGCGGAATCATTTCCCAAGGCCAGAGTTCCTCCAGAATGCGTTGTTGTTCCCGAGTAGGTGTTGGTGCCACTGAGAGCCCAGCGTCCGGTGCCGGATTTGCTGACCCGCAGGGTTCCGCTTCCGTTTGTCACATTGCCCGAGATGGTGTTGTTTGCGGTGGAGGACCCGGTCAGGGTCAGAGCCTTGGAGCCGGTTGCGGTTCCGGTCACTCCTCCAGCAAAGACGACGGCCCCGGCTCCATCGGCCTGCAACGTGGCACCTCCGGTCGAACCGGAAAGTTGCAAAAGTCGGTCCGTCGAATGTCCAGCTCCCAAATACAACAGGGTGGCTGATGTGGTTCCGCTGCCAATGCGAATCGGAGCACTGATCCCGCTGCCAGCGCCCAAAGAACTGGAAATTCCCGCATTTGCCAAACTGGAAACACCGAGAACTCCTCCCGTCAGGGAAACCTGACCGCCAAAGGAATTTGCTGCGGTGAGGTCCAGTCGTCCCGAACCGGATGTTGTGAGATTTCCAGATCCGGAAATAACGCCGGTAATTTCTGCGCGGGAACCGGCTAGTCCGGCATTGGTCGAGATCGTGCGATTGCCGGTTCCCAGCGAAAAATCGTTGGTCCACGTGACCAAATTGTTTGAGACCGAGGAGTTAAAAATGAGTGTGGATGTGCCGGGCAGAAAGGAGGCCGTTGTACCCCAGATTGGCGTGCCCGTGAACCCTGTGATCACAAGCGGCCCTCCGTAGGCAGCAAATCCACCGGATCCGATAAACTGCGTTTGACCCGCTCCCGTTCCCAAGGCTCTGGCAAAGGTGCCGCTGGTGGAGAGGATTCCGCCATTAAAACGCAGATTGGATGTCGGCAGGCTGACTCCCGAGCCCAGGGCTATTGTGCCCCTTGAGATGGTGACCATCCCGGAGTTGGACATTGAGGAGTTGATCACCAAGGTGCCTGTGCCACCTTTTGTGAAGGACCGCGATCCGCCAGTTTCCCCAAGCCCGGCATTCAGAGTTGTGCTTCCATTGGAGACAGTGAGCGTTGATGAGGCTCCCAAAGTGAATGGCGAGGAAAAGGTCATTGCAGACCCGGAGAGGGTTGTGGAGCCCAACAAATTGACGGCATTTGCGAAGATTCTTGCAGCCGATGCGTTCAAGGTGCCTCCCGCCAAACCTAAAGCACCGGTGCCCATTGCCGTGTTCGAGCCCGCAACCAAAGTCCCCGCGCTTAGAAGGACCCCGCCTGAAAAGGAATTCACACCGGAAAGGGTCAGAGTTCCTAATCCAGTTTTGATGAGCCCTCCGGCTCCGGTCACATTTCCCGAGAGAACAATGGAGCGGGACGTTGAGGGGTTGATGGTCAAAGAATAAGTATCCAGATCCACCAAACCGGAAAGCGCCAGGTTCCCGGTCGATGCGGCCCATGATTGGTTCCCACTCAATTGAATCGAGTTAGAAATGGTCTGAAGTGATGTCGAATTGTTCGAGATTCCAGAATTTCCAATAGTCAGTTCCTGGCCGCTCAGCGTGAACGCACCGGCTCCGGCATTAAACCTCAACCCCTCGGCCTGCCATGATGCATCCACATCGGAGGTCAGGCGGGTCACTCCTTGAAATTGCAGGACCACAGCGGATGGATTGGCTGCGACTGTGTCATTGTTCCAATTTGCAGCCGTGCTCCACAGATTGTTGCTTCCGCCCCCATCCCAGATATTTTGTGCCTGGGTGGTGCCCACAAAGCTGGTTGCAGAAAAACACAGAGCCAAAAATTCCAGCCCTCTGAGGATGTGAAGTTTCCCCAGATTGCCGAAAATCAATAAGGATTGATTGGTTGTTGGTTTCACCGGATGGACTGGCTGTTTAGAAGGTCGCGGAATATTTCCTACCAAAGTTCCAATTTCAAATGGATCTGGCAGAGTAGACGTCAACTAGCACGAAACGTGCCTGAGGACAGTTTGGACGCAATCAATCCGTGCTCGCAGAAAAGTGGGAGATGGATTTGACTGATCTCCCCTGTCGGCGAAGCTTGTTGAATGAATGAACACGCGATGAAAGTGCCATCTCCCTCGGATTCGATATTTTGGCAGGCGAGATACGAATCTGGCGAAACCCACTGGGACAAAGGAGAGGCTGCGCCGCCCCTTCTTGGATTTTTGTCTGAACAACCGATGCTCGGACGGGTTTTGGTTCCGGGTTGCGGGGCGGGTCATGATGTCCGGGCGCTTGGGCATCAGGGCGCTGACGTCGTGGGAATGGATTTTGCGGAGGGAGCGATTGCTGCGGCACTCCGTCACGAAAATCCCCCAAGTGTGCAGTTTGTGCAGGGGGATTTTTTTGAACTCCCTCAGGATTTTTATGGGGCCTTTGATTGGATTTTTGAACACACCTGTTTCTGCGCGATCCACCCGTCGAGCCGTCCGGCCTATGTGGCCTCCTGTGTGAAGGCCTTGCGCCCTGAGGGCCGGATCATGGCAATTTTTTACATGGAACCCGACAACGATTCGACGGATTCCCCGCCGTTTCGAAGCAGTAAGGAGGAGCTTGATCGCTTGTTCCTTCCATGGTTTGAGGTCGTGGAGGAATGCGTGCCTGCGGTGGCCTTTGATGGACGCTCAGGCAGGGAACTCCTTCGAGTTTTGAGAAAGAAATAGCTTTGGAATTACAGGCCGAAAACCAGATTGCAGATAAAAATGGAGGCAATGCCTCCTGAGATATCTGCGAGCAGTCCCGCTGGCACGGCATGTCGGGTGCGACGCACTGCGACGGAACCAAAATAGACAGCAATCACATAAAATGTGGTTTCGGTGCTTCCCATAATGGTTCCCGCCATTCGGGCGATCAGACTGTCCGGTCCATGGGTGACCACCAGTTCGGAAAATATTGCGAGTGACCCGCTTCCACTGAGTGGGCGCATCAAAAGGAGCGGGAGCAATTCTGGAGGACACTCCAAAAAGTTGAGCGGAGCGCTCAGCAGTCGAGTCAGAAGGTCAATCCCCCCGGCGGCGCGAAACATGGAAATTGCCGCAAGGATCGCCACCAGAAAGGGAATAATACGGATTGCGACTTGGAAACCCTCTTTCGCGCCTTCCACAAATTCCTCATACACGGAAACCCTCTTTGCCGCAGCGTAGAGAGGAAAAATTGTCAGGAAAAATGGAATCGCCAGCAGGGAGAGAACCTCCACGGATCGGGCCAGAGGATGTTTCTGAGACCAATCCGGAGCGAACTCAAACTTCCCGCCAGCGAGGGAAAGTTTTGCTCTCAGCCAACTGGCCACCAATTCGAACTGATCTGGGAAAAAGGCCATGACCACAAACAGAGAGGCAAAACCAATCAACGCAATCCAAACGGCAATAAAACCCAGGGGACTCATCTTGGAAACAGGCTCCTCCGGTTCGGACTCCTCGGTGGAAGTAGAAACTGCAAGTGCCGGGGCTGCGGGCAACCGATACATCGGAAGTTTTTCCAAAAGTTTCACGGCTGTGAGCCCGACGGCTGTCGAGCAGGTTGTGGCAAAGAGGGCTGTTCCAATAATGGCTGTGGGCTGAAGCCCGCCTTTGGCCGCAAGAATGGCCACGGCGGTCGCCGGGATGAGTTGGACCGAACTCGTGTTCAAAGCCAGAAACGTACACATGGCATTTGAGGCCACGCCGGGTCGAGGGTTCAATTTTTCCAAATCCTGCATGGCCCGGAGGCCGAGAGGCGTGGCAGCGTTCGAGAGCCCCAGCATGTTTGCTGCCATGTTCATCACGATGGATCCCATCGCCGGGTGGGTTGCGGGCACATCCGGAAAAATGCGCACCAACACTGGCCGAAGAACTTTTGATAACATGCCGACGGCTCCCGATTTTTCTGCAAGCCGCATGATTCCCAGCCAAAGCGCCATCACGCCGGCCAATGGCAATGCCAGTCCCATCACCGCGGTCTTGCAGGCTTCAAACCCCTCTTTTGTTACCTCGGGCAATTGGCCGGTGAGCGCCCCCAATGCCACAGCGATGAGCAAAAGTGCCAACCAAATTCCATTCAACATGGGGAGTTTTGTAACTTCCAGCTGCCTTTATCGCGAGAAGAATTCTGCTTCATTTTGCCAATCTCCCTTAATCCATCGCATCCTGTCAGTCGCCCAATATCGGCAAGAAAAATTATATGACAAAATTGTCACGAATCTCCAGTTGTCAGATGACATGGCTCGGATATTCCTGAGTCTGTTCGGAGAATTTGTACGGTTTGTGCGGGCATGATGTTTTTGCCTGAACGGCCCTCCGGTCTTTAGTTTCGGAAAATTTCGGAATCAACCTCAAACACCCAATATCCATGTCCACGCCCATTCGCTATTCTGGCAGCCTCTGCCAAACATTCGCAAAAATTGCTTCAACGTCTCTTCTGTCGCTCCTCTCGCTCTCTGCCTTCGCAGAGGATATCACGATTCTCCATGTCGGAGACCAAGAATCCTGGTTGATCTCAGCCCAGGGAAATCTTCGCGATGATTCATCCCAGTTGATTTCTTTCTATGGTGGCATCGACCGGCTTGCCGTGGTCATGAACAATGCCCAAGCCACAGCGGAAACCGCTGGTCGCTTTGTCCTCAAACTCAACGCGGGAGACTCCCTGCTGCCTGGTCCCCGCTTGACGGCAAGCTTCGCAAATCTTTCCACGGCCTATGCAGGCGGTCAGGATTTTTATGATGCCATCGCGTTGAGGGCTCTTGATTTTGACGCCGTTGTTTTTGGAAACCATGAATTTGATCTTGGAGTCAATACGGCCGCACGTTTTGCAGAGGTCTCCGAGACCAGCTACCTATCAATAAATCTCGACTTCACCCAGAATGCCGCCTTGAACACTCTCCTTGGAGCAGGCAAGGTTGGTGCCTCAAAGATTGTCACAACATCAGGAGGAAAAAAGATTGGGATCATCGGTGTAACGACCCCGCTCTTGCCAACAATTTCCTCCCCACAAACCCTGGCTTTGATGGATAGTTTTGCAGGGTTCAGTCAGAGCAACACCGAAGCCCAAAATCTCGCGGCAGTTCTACCTTTCGTGCAAAACGAGATCAACGAACTGAGGACTACGGATGATGTGGACGTCGTGATCGTGATAAGCCACCTGCAAAATGCCAACAACGAACGCACCATTTTGGTTCCGGGATTAACCGGCGTGGACCTGGTCGTCTCTGGAGGTGGCCACGAACTTATGACCGATCCCCTTGACCTTCTCATCAATGGCGGTGTGGCTCCAACCTTTGTAACCCATCCCATCTATCAGAGCGATCTTAGCAACAAGCA
>JBGSVX010000465.1:0-6503 GCA_041752795.1 Terrimicrobiaceae bacterium | reverse complement strand
TCAGTGAGCGAGGGAGACAGTGAGCGGGCCGGGCGGTGGACTGGCTTTGATAAGAGTGAGTGTGGGATCCACACGTTCCTTGGAGCCAGCATTTGAGGGGCTGATCAGATTTCCAGAACGCCGGATTCGTGCAGGGAGCGGAGGATTTCTGCATGGGCCATGTAGCCGAAGTGACCTTGCGGAACGATTGCCAACTTTGATCCTGCCCAGAGTTCGTGGATTGCCACCAGGCGTTCAGGGGGCGAAACCAAATCGTATTGCCCGGCGGCGATAAAAACATTTTCCGTTCCGCAAAGGGGCAGGCCGTGAAGGGGGGACGACAAATGGGAATGTCGGCAGGCGATGTCCCGTCCGACACCATTTTTCACCAACTGACGTCGAAGCGATCTCGCCGCTGGGTTTTCCCAAATGGCAGCGCGGGTATCCACGATGGGCTGAACGAGAGCCATAAATCGAAAGTCCGGCTCCAAAAAACTCAGCAAGGCACCCGTCCAGCCGCCATAGCTGGTGCCCAGAATCCCGAATTCTTTGCATCCCCGCGAGCGAAGATGGGAGAGGAGCTGACGGAGTTCGACAACGCCCTGACGCAGGGTTTCCACGTTTCGGATCAGGTTGGAAGTGATTGCGAGTTCGCCATTGAGTGAACCTTTCGGGACCCGCGAGTAGTGATATGGCAGGTGGGGAAACACGGCATTCCAGCCCCGGTCATTGAACCAGGAAGCCATGCGCCGATAGCCCACATCGCTGGCACTCATCAAAGCATGCAAAATCAAAACAGTCGGTGCGCCATCACCGGCCTTAGATGGAAAGAAGCGCACAAGGGTCCGGTCATTTTTTGGAAAACCACTGCGAATCGGAGAATCCCATGCCATCACATTCCGCCCGCTGTCCAGTCCCCCAGGAGGTGGTGCCTCATAAAACTTTGCACGACTCAAGTTGCTGCAGGAATCTATGTAACGCTGAAGTTCATCGGGAACGCTGGCATGGTGGCGCTGACGCCATTGGATGACATTCATCATTTCGCACATGCCGACATCCATCAGTTGGGCCAGCCAACGATTCAACGAGTCCCTGGCTGACATCATGACCATGGACCCTGCGAAGCCGATAAAACAAAAACAGACGCAATCAAAGTGTGGAGAGTGTATTTTCCGTATGGCCCGGTGCAAGCGCAGAGAGCATCAAGTTTGACGCAACCCGCCCCATGGGTGTTTAATTTTTTCATGAAAAACCGCGCAGTGATTCTTTCCTCTTTTGGCCGTGACCCGCTCACATTTTCAGAATGGCCGGTTCCCGAACTTGGGGAGGGCATGGTGAGCGTGCAAATGATCGCGGCTCCGGTCAATCCCGCAGACCTGAACATCATTGAAGGAAAATACGGGGAGCTTCCCGAGTTGCCGGCCATCCCTGGCAGTGAGGGCGTGGGCCGGGTCGTCGAGGTTGGAGCGGGAGTCGAAGAAATCAGCACTGGAGATTTGGTGGCTGTGATTCGTAGAGGCACATGGAGCGAACGTCTGATTGTAGCGGCAAAAGATGTGTTCGTGCTTCCGGATTCCATTGCTCCCCTTCAAGCCGCGATGCTTGGAGTCAACCCTCCCACGGCACTTCTAATGCTCGAATCGCTAAGCGATCTCAAACCCGGAGAGTGGGTTGTTCAAAATGCTGCCAACTCCGGCGTGGGGCGCAGCGTGATCCAAATTGCCAAGGCCCGCGGCTTCCGGACCCTCAACATCGTGCGCCGGGAAGAGCTTGTTGCCGAATTAACGAGCCTGGGTGCGGACTGCGTGGTCACGGAGGAAACGGATTTGCGAACCGCCGCAAAGGACCTTTGCGGCGGCAGTCTGCCCCGCCTCGGGTTGAACGCGGTGGGTGGAGCCAGTGCTCTGAACCTTGCCAATGGCCTCGCCAAGGATGGTCACCTCATCACCTATGGCGCCATGGGTCGCCAACCCCTCAAAATCCCCAATGGCCTCCTCATTTTCAAAAACTTGACCTTCTCGGGATTCTGGCTCACCCGCTGGAAAGCCAAATCATCCCGCAAAGAACAAAACCGCGTTTTTTCGGAATTGGGAAAAATGCTCGCCGACCAAAAACTGCAAATGGCCGTTCACCGCACGTTCCCGGCTTCTCAAATCAATGAAGCCCTCGCCGAGGCAGCCACCGAGAAGCGTCAGGGCAAAGTGCTTCTCGACTTTTCCGCGAATTGAGCCACGCAGGGAGCTTGATTGCGGGAACCGACCGACTATGATTTCCCTTCCATGAAAAAAGTTTTTGTTACCGGAGGAGCCGGTTATATCGGCAGCATTTGTGTTGAGCAGATGTTGGATCGGGGATTTGACGTCGGGGTTTTCGACAACCTGAGCGAAGGTCACAAAAAGGCGGTTGATCCACGCGCCACGTTTTTTCAGGGAGACCTGTCCGATCGGAATGTGCTGAGGCATGCCGTCGGCGAATTCCAGCCTGAAGCCATCATGCATTTTGCCGCGAACGCGCTTGTCGGAGAGTCGATGTCCAATCCCTCCAAATATTTTAGGAACAATGTGGCCAATGGCGTGAACCTGCTGGATGCAGCCGTCGAAGCTGGGGTCAAAAAATTCGTCTTTTCGTCCACGTGCGCCACGTTTGGCATTCCGGACCGGGTGCCGTTGGATGAGACCCTGCCCCAGGTGCCAATCAATCCCTACGGAGAATCGAAGCTCATGTTTGAAAAAGTGTTGCGCTGGTATGGGGAAATCCACGATCTCCGCTACGTGGCACTCCGCTATTTTAACGCGGCCGGGGCCACGGAAAAATTTGGAGAGGATCACCGCATCGAGACTCACCTGATCCCCAACATTCTCAAAGTGGCTCTCGGCCAAAAAGACTCGGTTGACATTTATGGCACCGACTACCCGACCCCGGATGGCACATGCATCCGTGATTATATCCATATTCTTGATCTCGCAGCGGCCCACATGCTGGCCCTGGATTGCCAACATAGTGCGGCCTATAACCTGGGCACCGGCGGAGGCACTTCAGTAAAGGAAGTCATCGATACTTGCCGCGCCATCACAGGAGCCCAAATCCCCGCCAACGAAAAGCCAAGACGCGCAGGCGATCCTCCCCGCCTCGTGGCCTCCTCGGAAAAAATTCAGGCCGAACTCGGGTGGAAACCAAAGTTTGAAAACATTCGTGCCATCGTCGAAAGCGCCTGGGCATGGCATCAAAAACACCCTCTCGGCTACGGGGATTGATGTCCGGAAAACAGCAAAATCAAAACAACAATGGTCGTTACGTGGCAACGGCCATTGCTGTGCTGTGTCTCCTTGGAGCGATGGGAACCTGCGCGAGATTTTCGTCCCAGAATCTTTACTCCGGGAAAATTGAGCTGACCGGCCCGCGAACCGCCTGCGCACGATTTGGCGCGAAGGCCTCGGAATCCATTCAACCCGGGATGTTGGTTTTGCTGAGTTTCAAGGATTCGAAGACGAGGGCGGAGGGAAGGGTTCAAGTTGTGACCCCCGGAACTGACAGCACCCGGGTGGACGCCATTTTTCCTGAGGCCCTGCCAACAATTCCCCCGGATCGCCTATCCGTGGATGTTTCCGGAATTCCCAAAACCCCTGCAAGTCAGTCCCTGCCCGAGCCATTGGATCAGCCTTGATCCTGCTTCCGGTGGCTGATGGTTATTTGGCGCCGTGACCAAGCAGCACGACGGGAATTGTTCGCAGAAAAATCACCAAGTCCAACCACAGGGACCAGTTGTCAATGTATTCAAGGTCCATCTTGACCCAATCCCCAAAATCCGCGACACGATTCCGACCTCGCACCTGCCAGATACAGGTCAGCCCGGGTTTCATGCTCAAGCGCCGCCGGTGACCGGCTGATTCAAATTTCTCAACTTCATAGAGCGGCAATGGACGCGGCCCGACGATGCTCATCTCGCCTTTCAGAACATTGAAAAGTTGGGGCAATTCATCAATGCTCGTCTTTCTCAGGAGTCGGCCAAATGGTGTGATCCGGGGATCATTATCAATTTTGAAAACCGGCCCCTTCATTTGATTCATCGCGGTCAGTTCGGCCTGCTGTTTTTCCGCATCAATGCACATCGTACGAAATTTCAACATTGTGAACGGACGTCCGTGAAGACCGGCACGTTGCTGACGAAAAATCACAGGGCCTTTGGAGGAGAGCCTCACAGCGATTGCCACGCAGAGCATCAGCGGAAACAGCACGAGCAAAATCAAAAAGGCCACCACCCGGTCCATGGCATGCTTGAACATCATCGCCCAGGACACATCGGGTGCTGCCCGGAAAACCAACATCGGCTTCGGCCCGAAACTTTCATAGGAGGGTCTGGCGACGGAAGTTTGAATGAAATCGGCATTCAACCACGCCTCGACTCCTTCCAGTTCGCAGGCCTCGACCGCCTCTTGGATCTTGTCCAGCTTGATTCGACCGAATGCCATGATCACCCGCCCCACAGAATGTTCATGCAGAGCTTTCACAAGATCCTCAACAGGACGTGTCCCCAAATCCACACGCGCAACCACCTTCAGTTCCAGCTTCTGAACGGGCGTAAACGCGTTTTCGACCTCGCGCATTCGATCAGCCTCCCCGGCGAGAATGATTGGTTCCCCAACCGCTCCCTTCAAAAGTTTGCGGTAATAGAGCCACGACATCAAACGGTCCTTCACCAGAAGCAGCACCGGCGAACTCGTAAAAAATAAAACCAACACGGTCCGGCTCGGAATGGTCAGACGGAAAAAAAATGCCGCCAACCCGAAAACCATCACCAGCCAAACTCCCGCCCGCACAATCTGCTGGAGCGACCGCGCAATCGACCTTTCCAAGGGATGATTGTAGAAGCCCTGCAATTCCAAAAAAAATGGACCAAACGGCATCAGGATTGCCAGCATCCAATAAAATTCCACAAACGGGGGAATCCGCCAAAGGGAGTCAAAAATCAAAAAATCAATAGCCCTCAACCAGTAGCAGAACCACAAAAGAACTCCTAGCATCAGCGCATCAGTCAACTGGTTGAGCTGGATATTGATTTCGTGTTTACTGGAATTCATCGAAGATTCTGGCCTGTGAGGAATTTCTTTCGTATCCCTGTTGCGTGCGAACAACAACGAAAAAACTGAGTTGGACCTGTGCAAATTTGGTGGGAACTCTTCACAATGACAAGGGCTGGCAGGCTGTGCGGAGCAAGCTGCCGCCCGTGGATGCCGTGGAGGTGAGGGTGGACAGCCTGCCGCAGCCCCCATCGCCGGAGGAAATCCAGGCGATCCCATGTCCGGCAATTGTGACCGTGCGGGATGTCGCGGAGGGTGGCTCGCGGAATCTGCCAATTGCTGTGAGAGAGGCTCTGTATCTGGAACTCCTGCCTGTCGCAATGGCAGTGGATTTGGAAGCTGTGAACCTTCGTCATTTTTCTTCCGTGATTGCGTCCGCCCGCTCACAAAAAATTTCCGTGATTGCCTCATTCCACGATTTTCAGGGAACGCCAAGTCCCGGAGCCCTGATCCGCATTGCCAAGCGGGCTGTCGCGGAGGGTGCCACTTGTGTGAAATTTGCCACCACACCCAAATCCCCCGCGGACCTTGCAGGAATGCTGACCCTCTTTGAAAAAATTGACGTGCCCATTGCTCTGATGGGAATGGGTCCGCTGGGAAAATTATCGCGTCTGCTTTTTTCGAGGTGCGGGTCGTGCTTGAATTACGCATGGCTTGGCAGTCCCCAGGTGCCGGGTCAGTGGTCCGTAACGCAGTTTCACAAGGCGTTTGCCTCGCTGGACTGATGTTCTGTTTGGAATGACCTTTGGTCTCCTGTTGGCCGGCTTGGCGGCACTCGGTTACACGGCGGCTTCGTTTTTTCTCAAGGCGGCCATGGGACGTGGTGCGAATGCAGCCCAAGTCAATTTGATGGCAAACCTCGCGGTCGCGCTTGTTGTGCAACCGCTTTGGCTCATTGACAATCCGGACCTGCCGAATGCCCCCATTGTTTTGCCTTTGCTTGCATGCCTCACATTTTTTGCGGGTCAGGTTTTCACGTTTGCCGCGTTGGCAGCGGGAGATGTTTCGATTGCCACTCCACTGCTCGGCACAAAAATCATCATGGTAACCGCGTTCAATGCCGTGCTCTTTTCCGTGCCGGTGCCTGCAAAATGGTGGGTCGCCGCGATCTCGGCCTCCGTGGCAACCGCAATCATCGCCGGAGGAGTTTCAAAGGCCAACCGTCGCTCCACGGGCCTCACCGCCCTGTGCGCCATCACAGCCGCAGGATTTTTTTCAGTCACGGATGTGCTCGTTCAGCAATGGGCCGGGCAGCATGATCCCCTCGCCTTTCTGCCTGCCATGTTCGGCGGAGTCGGCATCGCCTCCATCGCGTATTATCTAATTGTTGACCGGTCGGCATTTGTGGTTTCAGGAAAAACAGCCCCGCCGCTTGTCGTGGGATCCGTGCTCCTCGGGATCCAGTGCGCCATGGTGTTTCTATCCCTCACCTGGACCCAGGACGCC
>JBGSVX010000464.1:0-2282 GCA_041752795.1 Terrimicrobiaceae bacterium | reverse complement strand
TCTCACGGTGTGGAGAGGCATGGCTGACAGGTGGGAGCGCAGGGCGCGGGATGCCAGTGCAGGCGTGGTCCTGCAGGTGGAAGCGGGATTGAATGTTCAGGCCGGTCAGGGTATGGAATCGAATCATGCAAACCGATTCCGAAATTCAAAGAATGCAGGAACAAAAGAAACTCCGAGAAGACTTTTACCGGGAGCGCAGGAATGTTCCGGCCTCACGTTTGGCAATGGTGGCGAGCATGATCTACACCCCGCCATCCAATAGGAAAGAATCCGAGGACATGCGGGAGGATGCGGAGAACTGATCCGGGCGGCAATCTCACGGTGTGGAGAGGCAGGGCTGACAGGTGGGAGCGCAGGGCGCGGGATGCCAGTGCAGGCGTGGTCCTGCAGGTGGAAGCGGGATTGAATGTTCAGGCCGGTCAGGGTATGGAATCAAATCATGCAAACCGATTCCGAAATTCAAAGAGCTCAGGAACGAAAGAAATTCAGGGAAGATTTTTTCCGGGAGCTCAGGAATGTTCCGGCCTCACGTTTGGCAATGGTGGCGAGCATGATCTACACCATGCCATCCAATAGGAAAGAATCCGAGGACATGCGGGAGGATGCGGAGAACTGAACCGGGCGGCAATCTCGCGGTGTAGCCGGTCAGCGTAGGGGGCTAGTGTTGGTCCGCTATTGCGGATTGCCCTCTGCGGACGGTTCGCTCTTGCAGGAATGTAGTCAGAACGCTTTCTGGAATCCTGACATCTGTTTGCGAAATGAAAACCACAGGCGCGAGCGTTCCATTTGCAATCCATCTTTGAACGGTTCTTGGATGAACGGAAATAATCTCAGCTGCTTGGACTGTTGAAAGGTGCCTTTCTAATTTCATGCCTGAGGTGCAACTGATTTTTGGACCGTTTTTTGTTTTAGTTTGATGAGTGGATATGGGCTTCGAACTGGTTGGGAGTTTTGTAGCCAAGGGCGGGGTGTTTGCGGTGTGTGTTGTAGTAGCCTTCAATGTATTCGAAGATTTCGGTCCGGGCATCCTCGACGTTTTCGAAACAGCCGTCCTGGAGCATTTCGAGCTTCAGCGTTCCAATGAAGGATTCTGTCCAAGCGTTCTCGTAGGGGTTGGCGCGGGCGGACATGCTCTGGCGCAGGCCGGCCTTTGCCAGGGCCTTCCGGAAGGCCGTGCAGCCGTATTGGCTGCCGCGGTCACTGTGAAAGATGGTGCGAGTTGAGGGGCGGGTGGCAGTGGCTTGGCGGAGCGCGTCAAGAACGAGTTCAGATCGCATATGATTTGCGAGGCTCCAGCCTACCACACGGCGTGAACAGAGATCGATTATGACAGCAAGATAGAGCCATCCGGTGCTGGTCGGGATGAAGGTGATGTCGCCAGCCCAAGCCAGATCGGGAATGTCGGGCAGGGGACGGCCGGAGATGAGATTGGGGGAAGGCTTGTCGGCCCTTCCATCGCTGGTTTTCGGAACGAAGGTTTTCGGCTGGATTGCGCGCAAGGACCTCTGGGCCATGATTCGACGGATTCTGGCTGGTGCACAAAGCACGCCGCGATCTGAGAGTTCCTGAGAGAGGCGGCGGTAACCGTAGCGTCGGCGATGGCGGCGGAAGACGGCTTCGATGAGATCACCAATTTCTACGTCAGCGACTTGAGTGGCCGTGGGTGTGGCAGCGTGATAAAAGCTGCTGCGCGCCTCTCCAAGCACGGCACACACCTTGCGGATGCTCCCGCCAGTTTTTTTGGCAATGAGCTCAATCATCGCCCGGCACTGGGTTGGAGTCTGGTCCCGAGAATAACGGCAGCCTTTTTTAAAATGTCGTTCTCAAGTTTGAGGGTGAGGATTTCGCGCCGCAATCTGGGCAGTTCGTCCGCTACGGGCTCCTCGCCTACGGCTCGGACCCCTTCGCTCCCGAACTGCCCAGATTGCGTGGACCTGCGCACCCAGCCGTAAAGGATGCTCGTACAAATTTCAAGATCCTGGGCCACTTCAGTCACGGGCTTTCCCAAGTTCACGAGACCCACAGCCTGGGCTTTGAATTCGGCTGTATATCGTTTTCTGGTCATTGCTTTCATTGTCGCTTATTCCTTTATTTTGTGGTCCAGAAATCTAGCGCACCTCAGCCGGTATAGGTTGGGGTCTTTGTTGTCTCTGCTTTGAGCATTTTAATATTTTGTCGGATTGCGTTGCTGTCCTCTCGCTGATCCGGCCTCAAGCCTGTTTCCATTCCTCGCCCTGGTTGTCCTCTTCATCGTGGCCGGGTTTGGCTTCCTCGTCGGGTTC
>JBGSVX010000463.1:0-7779 GCA_041752795.1 Terrimicrobiaceae bacterium | reverse complement strand
ATCGCAATGGCAAAAGAATCTTTCAGATTATCGTCGTGCACGGCAGGGCAGTTTTTGAAAAAAAATGAAACAATCCCAGAAATATTTTGCTCATCCGAACAGGCTTTGTGGATTCCTCTGTCTTTTTCTGGCTTTGATTTCTTTGGATCAATCGGCTGCTGAAACCATGCCTCGCAAACGAATGGCGCTGGTTATCGGCAATTCCAAGTATGAGGCCGCACTGGGACCTTTGAAAAATCCTGGCAATGACGCAAAGGCGGTTGCTGTTGCACTTCGTGGATTGGGGTTTTCGGTCATTGAGAAAAGAGACCTTGATCGGGATGAAATGCTTCAGGCGGTGGATAGTTTTCGGAAGGTGATATCGGGTTCTGAAATTGCCCTCTTTTTTTATGCAGGGCATGGGGTTGCTGTGGGCGGTTCCAACTATTTGGTTCCTTTGAAATCTGGTTTCATCATGGACGCGCAAGACTCCGAGACGCTCAAATTAGCAGCAGAAACCCGCCTTTTTAATGCGGAACAATTGGTGGGAGATATGAGTTCAGCCCGCGCAAAATGCAACCTGATCATTCTTGATGCCTGCCGGTCAGCATTGCTTGCAAACTCGGCACGCACACGGGGGGGGTCCCAATCGGGACAATTTGTTGGAATGACCCCTCCCTCGGGTTCCTTGATCGCATTTTCCACCGACTCAGGGCGGGTTGCCTTCGATGGGATTGGAAAAAACGGTCTGTACACCGAGGAATTGCTGAAGTACCTGACAAGCCCGGGTCTGACAATTGAACAGGTCTTCAAAAAAACACGGGCCGGTGTCATGGAAAAATCAGCAGGCAATCAAATGCCAGCGGAATACTCCCGATTGATCGGGGAGGATGTTTTTCTTGCTGGCAAAGAGACACCACCCTCTCAAGCAACAGAGACAACATTAGAAGCCCCCCCATCCGGGCCAATCCTTCAAAATCCTGACTACCCGTCGGATGCCCTCTCTGAAAATCTCTCAATTCCGGACCTTCCCAAAGAAAAACGAATCGAACTTCTCAATGAAGCTTTGGATAACATTAAAAACATTTTGAAAGATGCAGACACTCCCTCGCCTGCAGTGGTGGAGGTGGAAAAACTTTGCGGGATCGTTCTGGAGAATTTGAAGAAATGCTTTTCGCAAAAAACTCCCCGCTATCGCCTGATGGCCTCCAAGGCCCTCAGTCGAAGAGGGGATGCCAAACTCTTGCTCGGGCGGGCCAACGAGGCGGTCAAGGACTTTGAAGACGCGCTTCTTGAGTCGCCCAATGATGCCTATATTTATTTTAACAGGGGAGTGGCCCATTTGGCTTTGGGCAATACCTCCGCCGCAAGATCGGACTTTCTTGCGGCATCAAATCCAAAGCTGAACCAACCCAACGCAAAGGCACTCGCTTTGGAGGCTTTGAGCAAGATGGACGAGAGGTCAAAGGCTGTAGAACCTTTGACCCAACTCTGATCTTGCCACTTGGCCAATGCCCCGGCCGGGTGAATGGCAAAACATTCATCCCGGAAGGAACCGATCAGACCGGCCGTTTATTCTTCGTCCGAAGTGTCTTCGATCTCGTCGGCGATGCGGGAAAGCCGGTTGGAGAGAATGAAGAAACTGGGGACCCAGAGGCCGATGAAAATGCCGAAGCGTTCTCCGTAGGCGCGGTTGTCACGGGAGGCGGTAAACCATGTGACGACCGAGGCAATGATCGACAGGAACCCCAGATAGAGGCAGATGTCAGAAACGAGTTTCAGGTTATCCTTGTTGCAGCAGGAGCAAACAGGCTTGATGTATTTTTCGATATCGCTCTTATCCATAGAAACTTAACCTAGCATGTTGCGGGTCACCGTCAAATGCCGTATTCAATTCCGAACTTATCCACATCATGAAAAAAGTTGCCATTATCACAGTTGTCGTTCTTGCAGTTCTCGCCGGATCGGTTCTCTGGGTCCGCAGTCAAATTGGAATCAGTGATGCCGCACTGTTTTTGCCAGCTGACACCGTAATGTTTGCCACGATTCCCGATGTGCCCCGCACTGCCATGCGCTGGCCGGGGACGACCCTTTCAAAAATCGCTGGAGAGGCAGAAATGAAGAGCTTTTTCGAAAAACCTTTTTCCTATCTGGCCAAGGACAGAGGAGGCAATGAAGCGGCAGACCTCCTGCTTGGACTCAAGCCCGGACGCCTGTTTGCCGCCGTTCTTTCCGCTGAGGGAGACTCCATGAAGTCCATGGTGGGGTTTCAATATTGGGGTTCCCGCGGCGACTTTGACCGGGCCGTGGCAAGGCTCCGCAAAGAAATTCATAGTGGAAATGACCCGGAGCTCACCAAAGAAAATATCCAGGGAACAGAGTTTCTAAAATCCGTGATGCCGGATGGCACCCCGCTGTTTTCTGCAACGCAGGGACGCTGGGGATTCCTTGCAAACGATCAGGCCGCTCTGGCGGGAGTGGTCAGCCGGCTGACCGGTCGCGAAACCACCCCGGCTCTCGCGAGTGACCCGTCGTTCTCAGTCAGTCTACAACGCCTTCCGGCAGATCCGGATGCCTTGGTTTTCCTGCGGCCAGGAACAATTTTGGATTCGCTTGTTGCCGTCGGAAACGCCCTCGGCGCGAAAGCAGACCCTCGTCAGGTCGATCAAATCCGCAAAGCCGAGGCCGTGTCATTTTGCATCAAAATGGACGGGCCAAATCTCCGCGATGCCATCTTCGTGCTGCGTCAAAATCCTCCTGACCTTGGCAAGCTCTCCCACCCGGGCATGTCACTCACTTCAGCTCAAACCCTGGGGTATTTTAATTTCCTCCTGCAATTCGAAGCCATCGCCGGGGCAGCAGGAAACCCGCTCGCACAACAATACATCCCGAGCCAATCCGCAGCCTCCTCACCACTTCTTGCTCGACTCTCGGAGGCATTTCACCGGGAAGCTTCCGTATCGTTTTCCTGGCCGGCTGAGCGAATGACCCCGGAGTTGCTTTTCACAGCCTCGGTAAAAGACCAAGCCAAAGCTGAGTCCGTGTTGATGGAAGCCATCGGCTTTCTTCCCGAAACAACAATCACCGAAAAAGTCGGTGTGAAATTTTACGGATTCCCGACCCTACGCTCAACATTCCTGGACCCCACGCTCGTTGCTACTCCGGAACTTTTCCTTTTTACCCTGAACCCGGCTGACGCGGACGCTGCCCTCATCCGCCGGGATCAAAAAGAAACCTTGGAGCAATCGCCGGCATTCGCCCCAGCTCTGGATGCCTTCCGTTCAGCCAATGAAAGCTTCGGATTTCTTGACTCGAAAGCCCTCTTTGAACGCTCATTTCCCCTGCTTCGTCAGGTTCTCGTGTTTGGAGCGGCCTTTATGCCCGGTGCTTCTGAAATCATCGACACCGAAAAAATCCCTCAAACTGAAACTATTGCCAAACACCTGACCCCCATCGTCTATTCGCAAACCCGCCTCAGCGACGGCTACCTTATCGAGTCCTCCGGTCCGATCACCATGAACCAGGCCGCCGTTCTTGCCATCGGAGCCGGTGCTGCCTTTTTCGGCCCCCAACTCCTGCCACAAAATTAATTTTTTCAACGCTTGCCCTTGACCGATCCCCGGAAATCGATCTAGTGTGAGACTTCGCAATTGCGGGTGTAACTCAGTTGGTAGAGTGCAACCTTGCCAAGGTTGATGTCGAGGGTTCGAGTCCCTTCACCCGCTCCACCTTCGCTCGTTCCGAGCTACGGTGGACAGGTCCACCAAGAATGGCGCTTCGCGCATAAAATTTTTCGAAGGCAAGGAGCGAAGGTGGCCCTCCATAGCCTATGGCGTAGGAGGGCTATGTATTACAGCTACATTTTGGAATCCCAAAAATATCCCGGTTCCTATTACGTCGGTTCCACCTCCGACCTGAAACAACGTCTCGCAGACCACAACGAAGGGAAGCAGCGTTACACAAGAGATAAATCGCCTTGGTCTCTTGTCTGGTATTGCGCCTTCCATGAAAAGCAAAAGGCTCAAGCCTTCGAAAAATACCTCAAATCCGGTTCCGGCCACGCCTTTCGCAACCGTCACTTTCTTTGAGCCTTCGCTCGTTCCGAGCTTCCTCCTTCGCCACCTCCGCCGCCAAGGCTATTGAGGTCAAGAAGGCTTCGGAGGACATGACGGTGGACAGGTCCACCAAGAATGGCGCTCCGCGCATAAAATTTTTCGAAGGCAAGGAGCGAAGGTGGCCCTCCATAGCCTTTGGCGTAGGAGGGCTATGTATTACAGCTACATTTTGGAATCCCAAAAATATCCCGGCTCCTATTACGTCGGTTCCACCTCCGACCTGAAACAACGTCTCGCAGACCACAACGAAGGGAAGCAGCGTTATACGAGGGACACTTCATTTGTCAGTTTTTCGGAGGTGGTTCGGGTTCGATGTGTACGGTGACATCACTGAGATTGAAACCGCCTTTTTGAAGGGTGTCTTTCACTTCATGGGAAATCACATGACCTTCATAAACGGTTTTCGTGCCGGAGACACGGACATGCAAATCGGCAATGCGGGACAGTCCGCTTTTGCGAACACGGATCTTTTCGATGCTGGTCACTCCGGAAATTCCGGAGGCCATTTCGCCAATTTTCTCGCGAATGGCATCGGGCTCCTGTTTGTCCATTGCCTCACCGAGAGCCAGTGTGAGCATGCGGATTCCATTGAAAATGATGATACCGCAGGAGAACAGCGCGGCCCAGTCGTCAGCACTGGCCCAAGCGGGTCCCCCAAGCAGGGCAATGCCAATACCAATCAAGGCGGCAAAAGATGTGATGGCATCGGAGCGATGATGCCATGCATCGGCAGCGAGGGCCGTGCTTCCGATGGCGCGTCCCCGCCACTGAAAAAGCCGGAAAAGCCCCTCCTTGATGCCAATAGTGAGCACAAGAATTCCGAGCGTGAACGGTTTGGGCAGATTGGCAGCATCGGGGGCCTGGCCGAAGGAGTGCCAGATTTCCATTCCGCTTCGCAGGGCCAGCGCACCACCCGCGCCAAGAAGAATCAATGAGCCGGCTACCGCCGCGAGGGACTCCATTTTTCCATGACCGTATGGGTGGTCGCTGTCTGGTGGCCGCTCGGCATACTTGAGGGCAGCCCACATCATTCCTGAACTCAAGACATCGAGCGTGGACTCCAACCCGTCGGCCATTAGCGCACTGGAATTTCCAAAAATTCCACCAACGAACTTGGTCACCGCCAAGATAATGTTCAGCATCACGCCAAGCAAAATCAGGCGGCGGCCTTCGTGGAATGCGTTTTCGAGGGAACTCATGATGCGGAAAATGAGTCAAATCCTCTCACCTACCCGTGTCAATCCCGACGACATGGATAGGAATTATGACAAGATTGTCATGAAATTTCCCTTGCTCTCTGGCGATTCTTGGATGAACTAGACCGAATGCTCCCGAGGATTCTCCTCATTCTCTCCATTCTGACCCCCCTCTGCACCATGCAGGCGGCTGGTCCTGTATTGAGCAGGAAGACGCTTCAACAACTTGCAATCGAGAGCAAAACCGATGGGATTCCATCCGGTTGGTGTGGGCGGGCAATGCTTTCTCTCCTGAGGAAATCCGGACTGGGCGACGGGTTGAAACCCGGGAATGGCCAAGACTGGGAGCAAATCCTTGCGGGAGCCGGGTGGAAACCCGTGCGCGTGACCTCACCAATCCGTGCCCCTCTGGGAAGTGTCTTGGTTTATTTTGGAGATCGCAAACTGGGCAAAACTCCGCGTGGCACACCCGGCGGATACCATGGTCATGTCGAAATGGTCGCCCTTTCACCCGACGGAGGAGGGCGTTTGTATGTGGCCGACTGCCCTCGTCCCTCCCCCGGCGGCACGGTCCCCGATAATTTCACAGGCCGCGCCTGGGTGCCTCCACGCACCATGCTCGCCACCGCTCCCCCGGTAAATATTCAGGTCGAAACAGTCCTCGAAGAACGCCTCCTCATGGCCACCACATACTTTGTCCAAGGCTCAACAGACCTCGCCAAACTCCAATTGAAAAAGTAGGGAAAAAGCGGAGACCGGAGATCAGAAACCGGAAAGTGGAGACCGGAGGCCGGGATCTGCCGTGGGAGCCGATGGTGCAGTGGAATTCTTAAAACTTAATTCTTAATTCTTAAGTCTTCAGACTCACACCCAGCCACCGCCTCCTCAAATTCCCTGAGGCATTCCGCCGGCCCGCGAGGATCGCGGAGCAAGGACGTTCCAACGAGGGCCGCTTGGAATGATTTCCTGACCTCGCCGATATTGGATGGAGAGAGGCCACTTTCAGCAATTTTGATGGAACCTGCCGGCAATCGGGAAGCGAGGTCAAAGGCTGCAAAGTCCAGACTGAAGTCTTTTTCCGAGGCTCCGGTTTTTCCTACGAATCCGCCCTCGGCTTTGAATTTGCGGCTGTTGATACCAACAAGTTTTGCCCCGAAAGGAAGCAGGGCAATTTCGTGGAGTTCATGCACCTCAAAAAGCGCCTCCATTCCCAGTTCCTGAGCCAAATCATAAAACCCGGCCAACCGCGGCGCATCGAGCACATTGGCCATTAGCAATATCGCATCTGCGCCGAAGGCTCTTGCTTCGCGAATCTGATATTCATCCAAAATAAAATCTTTGCGCAGGACGGGCTTGGGGGATTGGGAGCGGATTGTGGTCATTCGGAATACATCCATGCCGAAGTGAGTTGAGTTGGTGAGCACGGAGATCGCTTTGACCAAGGAACATTCCAAGTAGGCGCCAAGGGCCTCCGCCACATTTTTTTCCCTCATGGGCCCAACACTTGGGGAGCGTTCTTTGATCTCCGCGACAAGTCCGAAACCGGAACCCAACGCCTCATCCATCGGACGAACAGGCGGGGCATCGGCAAGGCGGGCGCGGATATCCGCAAGCGGACGCTCCAACTTGGCTGCGGCAATCTCTGAAGCCACATCAACCAGAATTTCATCAAGAATTGTTTTCATTGCGCAGGAATTCCCATCAGCAGTCCAGTATCCCCAGCCCACCGGATCGAAGGCAATGTCGAAAGAGATCCGTCTTTCAGCATGGCGAAATATTTGTTTACTTTGCCGCTGTTGAGGAAATTTTCTGCACGGGCTGCTGCAAGCGGCCCCGCGTTGGCCAGACGTTTTGTCCACCAAGATTGAAACTCGTCCGTGGTGGCAGATTGAAGCCGGGCATTTTCACCGGGATTGATGGAGGGCACCTTCCAGAGGCTTCCTTCTCCATCAAAATACCAGACATTTTCAAGAACCCCTGCAAAGGAGGATTGGGCTGACAGGGTTCCGTCTGGGTCCTTTCTGAATTCCAATCGCTCACGGGATTCGGTGATCGCAACCAGCAATTGGGCCTGGGTGGACCGGCTGCGGAACCAATCCCCGGAGGCAGACTCCTTGTTCATGGCATCCCGAGCATCCAAGGTATAGGAATTCCCACGACCGCCCACCGGTCTGCCCGAGTCATCTTTGCGCAGTTCAATTGGAGAAAGCACGGATGGTTGCGTGAGCGGGAAAGCATTGGAAACCAACACACCCGTCCGGGAAACCTGTTCCTGCCATATGACCGTTCTTCGCGCATCCGGCCGGTTCAGCATGAGAACAAATCGCTCCCCTTTTCCTCCAAAACCTTCGCTCATCACAATGAGTCCTCCCATAAGAAGACTGGCGACAAGGGAAATGAGAGGAGTCGTCCAAAACAGGCGGTGACGGTTTCCTGCGGGCGCAAAGACGAGAAAATTGATCGGACCGATGAGGACCGCAAAGCCAAGC
>JBGSVX010000462.1:0-1516 GCA_041752795.1 Terrimicrobiaceae bacterium | reverse complement strand
TCGTCGATACGCCCAACTATCCAGAAGTATCCGTCCTTGTCACGGCGGGCTCCATCTCCGGTGAAATAACAGCCTTTGACCTCGCTCCAATACTGCTTTTTGTAGCGGGCATTGTCACCATAAACGGTGCGCAGCATCGAGGGCCATGGTTTGCGAATCACAAGTTTTCCGCCTTCATTGGGTCCGACTTCCTTTCCGTCATCATCCACGATGGCAGCGTCGATTCCAAAGAAGGGCAGGGTGGCGGTTCCCGGCTTGAGCGGGGTCGCACCAGGAAATGGGGTGATCATGTGTGCGCCGGTCTCGGTTTGCCACCATGTGTCCACAATCGGGCACTTGCCACCGCCGATTTTGTGGAAATACCACATCCATGCTTCTGGATTAATGGGCTCTCCCACGGTGCCGAGCAAACGCAGGGAAGAGAGGTCATGTTTGGCCGGCCAGTCGTCACCCCATTTGATAAATGCCCGGATTGCGGTTGGCGCGGTGTAAAGAATAGTGACCCCATACTCCGCAATGATTTTCCAAAACCTGTCGGGCTCGGGCCAGTTCGGCGCGCCTTCGTACATCATGCACGTGGCACCTGCCGCCAGAGGTCCATAGGTCAGATACGTGTGGCCGGTGATCCAGCCCACGTCTGCTGTGCACCAGTAGACGTCGTCCTCACGCAAATCAAAAATGTATTTGGTGGTGGAGTGGGCAGCGGTGAGGTAGCCGGCTGTGGTGTGAAGGATGCCTTTGGGTTTCCCGGTTGAGCCGCTGGTGTAGAGAATGAAGAGCGGGTGTTCGCTGTCGAGAGCCTCAGCCGGACATGTGCTGGTGACATATTCGGCTTCGCGGTGCCACCAGACGTCCTGGCCTTCTTTGATGTGAATATCAATGTTGGTGCGCCGGAAAACGATCACCTTGCGAATGCTGGTCTCCCCCTCGAGGGCATGATCCACATTCTGTTTCAGGGTCACGATTTGACCGCGGCGATAACCGCCGTCCGCGGTCACAATCACGGAAGCTCCACTGTCGGAAATACGGTCCCGGATACTTTCACTGCTGAACCCCCCAAAGACCACTGTGTGAACGGCTCCAATTCGCGCACAGGCCAGCATGGCCACCGTGGCTTCTGGAATGAGCGGCATGTAAATCAAAACCCGGTCGCCTTTTTTGACTCCGTTGCGTTTGAGGATATTTGCAAAAACACAGACCTCGCGATGCAGTTGATGATACGTGATCGTTCGGCGCTCGCCGGGTTCTCCTTCCCAGATGATGGCCGCCTTGTTGCGACGAAGGCCGGTCAGATGACGATCCAAACAATTTTCGCTGACATTGAGTTTCCCGCCAACGAACCACTTGGCAAAAGGGGGTTTCCAATCAAGGACCTTCGTCCACTTTTTTTGCCATGTGAGCTCAGCGGCCTCCTCAGCCCAGAATTTGGAGGGATTTTTGATCGAGGCCTCATAGATTTTTTTGTACTCGGCGAGGGAGCCGATGCGGGCAGATTTTGCAAATTCCCGGGAGGGCT
>JBGSVX010000461.1:0-6324 GCA_041752795.1 Terrimicrobiaceae bacterium | reverse complement strand
GCCGGTGTTGGGTCCGAGGTCGCCGGCGTAAGCGCGTTTGTGATCGCGGGCATCCGGAAAAGCGAGGTATCCGGAGGCATCCACGATGGCATGAATCGAACACTCACGGCCTTCCAAAAATTCTTCGATAATGATTTTGAGGCCGGCGTTTCCGAAGGCGAGGCGGTCCATGCATTGATGGATGGCCATGGCGGCTTCGAGGGGAGTCTTTGCGATAATGACACCCTTGCCGAGGGCCAATCCATCGGCTTTGATGACTACCGGGTAGGTGGCCGAGCGGCACCATGCATGGGCGGCGAGGCTGTCCGTAAATTCCGCGTAATCTGCGGTGGGGATGCCATGACGTTTCATAAAATCCTTCGCGAAGGCTTTTGAGGATTCCAACTTGGCGGCGGCCTGAGCCGGGCCAAAAATCCGGAGTCCGTTCGCTGCAAACAGGTCGGCGATTCCCGCAGCGAGGGAGTCATCAGGTCCCACCACCGTGAGGTCAACAGACTGGGCTTTTGCAAAATCGAGCAGCCCATTAAGATCCGAAGCAGGAATCGCCACGTTCTGCGCAAAGACCGCGGGGCCGGCATTGCCCGGAGCCACGAACACTTCCTTCACGCGGGGGGACTGCGCCAGTTTCCATGCCAGGGCATGTTCGCGACCACCAGAACCAATAATCAAAATTTTCATAAACTAATACATCTCCACCGGCGAACGTTTGCCATCTTCGGCACTGGGAATTTTCGCCAATTCCTCACCGAGGGTCGCCACACGCAAAGCATAAATTTCGCGGTCAATTGCTTGATATGCCTCTTCACTGAATGATGTCGGTGGAGCCAATTTTGTTTTGAAAGCGGCCACACGCGCAAGCGAGGCTTCCCGTTCAGAGGCAGGCAGGGCCTCCAAAACGTCGCGTCCCTGCATGGCGAGCTCTACACGGTGACAAATCATGAGGAGATCGTTTCCGGCAGCAAGCCCACGCCGCATGGTTTCCTCAAATCCGTAATGATTCAAGATCGCGCCCATATCGAGGTCATCGGTCATGACCAACCCACGAAAGCCCAATTCCTCACGCAGAAGGCCATTGATCATCGCAGGGGATAGCGATGAGGGAGGCCCCCCGTGTTCGAGTCCGGAAATGGTGATATGACCAATCATCATGCTGTCCACCTGATGCGAAAAAGCGCGGAAGACGGCCAGTTCATGCACTTCGAGTTCCTCGCGGGTGCGGTCAATGCGTGGGAGTTCGTGGTGGGGATCCAGACCGGCGCAGGTGTAACCCGGGAAATGTTTTCCACAGCTCAGGATTCCCCCGCTCCTGAGGGCATCATTAAACATCCCGGCCTTTTCAATAACCTCCGCCGCCGTGCGTCCGTAACACCGCCCCTTCAAAGAATTGTCGGCCTCATCATCAAACGAAATATCCAACACCGGACACAGATCGAGGTTGAATCCGAAGAGTCTCAGGATTTGCGCGGTGGTTTCGCCATGACGTCTGATGAGAGCCGGATCATTTTGGTCGCGGAGTTGTTGAGCGTTGGGGGGTTCGCTGCCGATGAGGCGCAGGCGGGAAACGCGTCCGCCTTCCTGATCAATCGTGATGACCGGTTCCACGTCTGAGAGGTCGCGAAGATCATCGATGAGGCGCCGGAGTTGAACAGGCGATGCGATATTTCGACCGAACAGAATGAATCCTCCGGGTTGGAGTTTTTTGAAGAGGGCGGCGGATTCAGAATCCAATTCTGTTCCCGGCACGCCGACGAGCAAGAGTTGACCGGCATCATCAGTTGGCATATGGCCCTTATTGGAAAACACAACCCAGCCAATCTGTCGAAATGAATTCCCAGTCCATTGGCCTCTACGGAGGCAGTTTTGATCCCATCCATAACGGCCACCTCCTGCTTGCACGAGACGCCAAGGAGCGCCTTGACCTTCAAAAGGTGGTTTTCCTGCCTGCAAAAATTTCTCCGCACAAACTCGACCGCCCCCCTTCCCCTCCGGAATCCCGACTCGAACTTCTCCAGGCGGCGGTGGCTGGCGAACCCGGATTTGAAATTGATGGACGGGAACTTCAGCGGGAGGGACCATCCTTCACGATTGACACCGCCCGAGCCTACCGAAACGAAAACCCGGGGACCCGCCTGTATTATTTCATCGGGGATGACAACCTTGCGGACCTCTCCACATGGAAAGAGATCGAGGAATTGCAAACCCTGGTTGAATTTGTGGTCCTGAGCCGGACATCTTCCCCGATCCCGATCAATTATCCAGTCATCTCCCGCCGCATTGAAATTTCCTCCACCGAGATACGCAGGCGCATTGCACGAAACCTTTCGGTCAGGTATATGTGTCCGATGTCAGTATGCGAACTCATCCAAAAAAACGGACTTTACCGGAATGACTGATTCCGAAATCACTGCGCGCGCCTGTGCCCGGGCCGCCGACACCAAGAAGGCAGAGAACATTGTCGTTCTCGACATGTCCGGCATTTCGTCCTTCACAGATTTTTTTGTGATTTGCAGTGGGAGTTCGGAGCCACAGCTCAAAGCGATCTCTTCCGAGGTCCGGGAATGCTTGAGGGTGGAACTTAACCGTCACCCCCTCTCCGCTGACGGATTTCCTGCGAGTCAGTGGGTCGTTCTCGATTACGGCGATGTGATCATTCACATGTTTCATACCGACAAGAGGGATCTTTACTGTTTGGAGTCCCTCTGGAGTGACGCGAAGGTCGTGGACTGGCAGAAGGAATAAAACCGGCTCGACCTTTTTGAGGGCTTGGGCACAATGCGGAGCGAAACCCCATGAGCAACCACGAAATCCTCAATACTCCCACCGATAACATTCATTATCGGGAATACAAAATCATCCTGCAAGCCCACCACTTCCAGACCGCGCAGGCCTTCAAGGATTTTTGGAAAATTGTGGTCGCCACGGCCAAGAAGTTTGATGTCAAAGTCCATCAGGCGGAGGAAGCCTTTGAGAGTCATGTGCGGGAAGTGCTTTTTTACGACACGGATGATTTTGCGTTGTACGCCAATCACTTCATTGTCCGTCTGCGCACCTTCTACAAAAATGGATGGTCCCAGGGCCTCCCGGAGATGACTGTAAAATTCCGTCATCCCGACTTTGCGGCTGCTGCCGGTGTGGACGTGCGTCCGGCCACACCGGGCGGCATGGCAAAAATCAAGTTCAAAGAGGAATTGCTTCCCCTCAAAGAAAGCCTTGGCGGGATGCGCTCGATCTTTTCTCATAACTGTGTGCTGGCCATGCCCCGTGAGGGCCTGAACATGGTGGCCAGCGATCTCGCGACGGCATTTCCTGCCCTCAAACCGCTTGTCTCCGGTTCAAGCGCGGCCATCAATCTGGTCAACGATTTTGCTGTGGAAGAAGTGCAGGTGGATGTTGGCGAACTCGGCTTTGGCAGCGGCCTGCGCGGAAAAACCAGCATCTCGGTTTGGCGGGACCGCAAACACGAAGTGCCACTCTGCGGGGAATTTGCATTTCAGTGTCGTTTCGAAAATGAAAGCGAACTTCACAAGTCATCACTCCAGCGCATCGAAGAATTTTACAAAACCTTGCAGGTCGATGCCTTTGAGTGGGTTTCCTTGGGAACCACAAAAACCGCGATCATATACAATCTTGGCCCCAAACCGCTGAATCACCGTGAGTGAACCCCAGCCGACGTGTCAGGAAATTTTTTCTGCGTTTGCCCGGATTGGGGTCACAAGTTTTGGTGGTGGGTTGGTTGCATATTTGAAGGACGAGATTATTGAGCGCAAGCAATGGATGAACGATGAGGACTTCCTTGCAGCGCTGGAGATCGGTCAGACCCTCCCGGGTTTGAACTCCGTGAATGTGGCAATCATCACCGGTCGGAAACTGCGCGGCCCGCAAGGGTCCCTGGCAGCAGCCCTTGGTCTGATTCTTCCCGGAGCCGCCATCCTCGCCATCCTCGCTGTGTTGTATGTGAGGTTCCACCAAAATCCCTACGTGGCCGCCGCGCTGGCAGGCATCGCCGCCGCCGCCGTCGGTCTGCTCCTGCAGGTCACCCTCAAAATCGGTGCGAAGCAGTTCCTGCACATTCGGGATATTGCCTTTGTGGTCTTAACATTTGTTCTCACCGGCATTTTTCATGTCTCCCTCCTGGCCACTCTGTTTTTTGTGGCACCCATTGCCATTTGGGTTTACCGCCCGCAGAAGGCCGTGAAGTCATGAAAGAACTCATCCAACTTCTTAACGTCTTCACGCTGATGTCCCTTTTGGCCGTGGGGGGAGGAAGTGCCGTCCTTCCCCAGATGGAGCATGAAACCGTCTCCGTTTACAAATGGGTGAGCCCGGAAAGCTTTGCGGCGATTTACAGCCTTGGTCAGATGGCGCCCGGACCGAATATGACCATGGTTGGTCTCATCGGCTACAAGGCCGCCGGCATCGCAGGCTTTTTTGTGGTCCTGCTCGCATTCTACATTCCGTCCAGCCTGCTCGTTTACTCCGCAAGTCATGTGTGGGATATGTTCAAGCTCAATCCATGGCGGGATTCGGTTCAACGTGGCATGGCTCCCATCACCATCGGTCTCATGCTGGCCGGCGTTTATGCCGTGGGCAAAACAGCAAGCATCAACCTGTCTCGGGATCTGGAATATAATTTGATCACCATCGGAATTGGTGCAGCCGTGGTCATCATTCTTTTCCTCAAACGAATCAATCCCGCTCTACTTATCCTGGCGGGCGGAGTCCTCGGCTGGTTTTTCCTTCGCAATTCGTAGAGGCACTTTACCTTTTGGGGGGTCAAACCGGGAACCTACACGTCCAAAGTTATCAGGAGTCAGCTTTGCCGAGCACTTCGAGGTAGGTACGGGATTTGGTTTTTTTGGTCTCTGGGTCGATGGTTTCTATCCGCATCTGCTTGAGCATCCACTGGTCTTCAATTTTTTGGGCGGAGATCACTTCAAACCTGCGAATGAGGCGGCCCTTGTCATCAAAACCTTCAACCCGCATGAGTGCTCCACCTGCCTGATCGATCCAGAGACGGGCCACCCCGTATTGGGATTGACCCCGGGGAGCCTGCAGTTCCATTTTCCATGTCTTCCGGGTCCGGATGGTCTCCTCACCGAGGATTTTCGGGTTTTTCCAGTAGAGAAATTTGAGCGCAAGGTCTTCGAAGGAGATATCCGTGTTCCGCACGGCTTCATCAAAACGGGCAGCGCGGATCGGGTTGGTTTTGTTTCCTGAGCGTTCGGTGAGTTTAGAATCGTTGCCCCGAAGATCCAAGGTGATCGCTTGCTCCGGGTTGTCGAAGGAATAGGTCACTGTGCCGTCCACGCGGATTTGGAATGGCGTGGAGTCACTGCCATTCCTCAGGCGGGCATCGAGGGTGATCGGGTTGCCGAGGGGATTGACACGGGTGGCTTGGAGGATGGCCTCCGCGTCTGATTCCACGGTGGGTTCGGCTGAAACGAGCGGGGCAAAACCCACGAGACTGAAAACCACGAGGGAGAGAATCCCGGTGGGATGAAGCTTGCGTGAGCGGTCAGTTCGGAAAATCATGCAACGCACAACCTAGTTCGCACACCGCATGGATCAACACCTTCTTTTTTTAATCAACCGGACATGGACGGCTCCCTGGGCGGACCGGGTGATGGCAACCGTTTCGAGTTGGGATTTTTGGTGGCCCATGGCGGTGATCGGCGGTCTGGCGATTCTTATATTTGGAGGTTGGCGAGCCCGGACATTCCTCGTGGTGGCGGGTATTTCAATTGGCGTTACCGACGGATTGGTTGTGGACTCCATGAAAAATCTGATTGGAAGACCCCGGCCGCATGAAGTCCTGGAAGGGGTTCGCGTGTTGGATCTCGCGAATGCAAAACCCCGGATCCTCGCCGTGGGCATGCCGCTCAAGGAACATTATTCCGAAGCGCGCGTTCATCCCCAGGACGGAAATTCATTTCCCTCGGGTCATGCCGCCAACAATTTTGCATTGGCGACGGTGGTGACCGTTTATTTTCGGAGATGGGGATGGTTGGCATTTTTGCCGGCTTCCCTGGTATCGTACAGCCGGATTTATGTGGGGTCCCACTGGCCGCTGGATGTTGTGGTTTCCTGCCTGATTGGAGCAGGAATCAGCCTGATTGTGATGGCCCTCCTCGAGTGGTCATGGAAAACTTGCGGCTCCAAATTTCTCCCCAGGGTGTGGAACCGTCACCCCCGTTTGATATGACCTTTCGACTTCTGCTGTTTCTGGCAACAATCACACTCGCGAGGGCGGGCATGGTCCTTGTGGCGGGGGTTTCTCCTGAGAATGCGATGTTTTTCATCAGCGCCGAAAACCCCGCCCCCGCG